>JAGLDN010000361.1 GCA_023145575.1 Psychromonas sp. | reverse complement strand
CAAAGCCCGACTTTAGATCGGATGTCCGATCAAGACATAACGGTGTGGCGATAACCAGCCTAGTAAATTTATTTATAGTTTACTCTATTTTAAATTTCTAGGTTGGGTTGATTGGCTTGTTAGTTGGCGCGCTAGCGGGCTAACAAGTTAATCTATTATCTAACATAGACTTAACTTGCGTCATTTCTGCATTGAGCACGACATCATTTTTATTTATTTTTATCCAGCTGATATCCCTCGTCTCTTTTTAGATTCATCTTTACTCTTTTCATCATCTTGTTTTCTTGATGTTTTTTTATTTTCGCAATATTTGATCTATCAATATAGGCCAAGGTTTACGACTTTTAACATAGATCAAGGAAAAAGTTTGAAAAGCAATGCAAGGCACAGGTCGAGGTCGATTAAAGAAAAGATACGACCAATACCAAAGGTTGTCTTACCCGCTTTAGTTACAGTTGTTGCATTACCAGACACACAAATTACAGCGTTAAAATCAAGTTCAAAATGTTTCAAGATAGACCAATTAAGCTCAATTCAATTAATTTTTCTTTCAAAAACCCGCTGAGCGCTTTATGATGCGGTAACTTCCTACCTTTTCAGTACTCTGACCAATGCTTTACATTGTGATGCGAACCATCATTGCCAGCATAGCATTGCTGACAATAAGAAGTTGCTTATAGGTTTTGAGCAAGGTAATGGGTACAAACAAGTAATAATTTTGGTCATGAGCAGTTGTTCTTTTAAGTATGGTTGAACAGAATTACATATTTTAGCAACTACTCACTTGTTTCTGCTACAAAATAAATTTTCGTTCATTTTCGCGAAGGTATTGATAAACTCACTATTTAAAATAATCTATCTATTAAAGATAAGCGATGATCGTAAATCATACATGCTTCCCTCATACTAGATTGACGTACTGTCTTGGGTCTGTTCATAAACCCAAGCGAGGATGCGCTAATTATATCTAAATTAGGAAAATACCAATCTTCAGCCCAACCATCTACCACCAGCGTACTGGAACTTAATCTACTAAGGCTACTATACCCTACCCTATTGCAGAACCCTTTGTCTGTTACAACAACAAAGATATGATCTTTAGTATGTAGTGATGCCAAATAGACAAATGAATTAGGAATAAGTCTCGGATTACGAGATAAAGATGCGAAAACAATAAAAGCTTTTTCGGTACAATTGCCAAATCCTGATTTTGCGGCTTCATCAAATCTACTCATCACCGTATGAGGGGTATTCGCTCTGTAGTGAATAATAGTCTTGTTAGCCTTGCGAAGATAAGGACTTGGAATATTGCCGGGTATAATTTCTTTCTTGTCAGTAAAAAAACGAAGCGAACTTTCCGCCGCTACTTGTCTGTGATGCATCACTGTAAATTCTCTATCAGTCATTAGCATTATTTTCTACCGCTTTATGAGTTATTATAATTATTCCCAACAGATAGACTCCATTATGTAGCCTTTAAAAAATTTAGTCCATTATTTAAAAATAATAATATAAATAAAATAAAACGAACCACAGTAATTACAACCACTGATTGTGAAAATTATGACCTTGCGCGTTGTCATATATAACATGAGTATGAAATTTATGTTTGTTTGATTTTTGCTATGATCGTAATATGAAAACAATTATGAATATTGAGAAATTAACGACAGTTACTGAACTATAGCAATTTCCAGATGGTTAGTAAGCTGTAGCTTTTTCTATTTTAGATGATAAGAAATCGAAATATTCTTTGGCAGATTCAACCGCCAAAAGCATAATTTTCATGCCGCTAGTCCTAGCATAGGTTTTATCATCATTTCGAAAAGTGTTTGCGATAATATCACTTTTATTAACCTATTATTTAACTAAATTATATTGCTACGAACAGCTTCATCGTGGAGCAGTTTAAAATCTGCCTGTTTCTTAATATTCTCCTGTAAATTTAAAGTATAACGCAAAGTTAATGCGTCACTTTCAAATTAAATGCATACCAACTTTAGCTGTCGTCTGTATTGCTACATTATTACCAAAAGCCCCATCATAAAGGAAATACACCGGTTTTAATGTGGATTTAACTATCTCGATAACATTTTCTAAAATAGACTTAACCTTCGTCATTTCTGCATTGAGCGCGACATCATTGTTATTTTTTTATCTTGCTGATATCCCTCGGCTCTTTTTAGCTTAATCCTTACTCTTTCCATCATCTTGTTTTCTTGAAGTGTTTTTATTTTCGCGATATTTGATCTGTCAATATAGGCCAAGATTTACGACTTTTAACATAAATCAAGGATAAAGTTTGAAAAACAATGCAAGGCACAGGTCTAGGTCTAGGCCTAGGTCGATTAAATAAAATAAACGACCAATGCCAAAGGTTATCTTAGCCGCTTTAGTTACAGTTGTTGCATCACCAGACACACAAATTACTGCGTTAAAATCAAGTACAAAAT
>JAGLDN010000360.1 GCA_023145575.1 Psychromonas sp. | reverse complement strand
ATCAATATACAGCTCAAATATTTGTTTGTTTTTATTCATATCGTCACCTTAACAGATTTTTAATCTAAAATTTTAGCTTACTGCGTAACATCAGTTAATTCTGTATAAAATTGCGAAATGAGCGGTATAATTTTACAGTTTTAACTTTCAATTTGAATATAACTTGAGAATATAGTATTATTTTATTGCTATTTCTTATAAAGAGCGTAAAATTTTGCGACTTTGTATAAAAAAAACAGTCTGTTTGTCTGGCTAATAATAACAATAAAGAAATTTTCAATCTTATAGGTAAAATCAGGGACTCCTTCGTTGGCAGTTGTTGTAAATAATTATTTATTACAATTACTCTCTCTAATTGACTCATTCTTTATACCTAACATATTGCTAATGAACTTAATGTGAATTAGTGTAATTATACATTTAACAAAAAATAGAGGATGATATGGTAACTATTCGTTTAGCTCGTGGAGGCGCTAAAAAACGCCCATTCTACCAAGTGGTAGTAACAGATAGCCGTAATGCCCGTGATGGACGATTTATAGAGAAAGTAGGTTTTTTTAACCCAACTGCTCAAGGTAAAGAAGTAAAATTACGTTTAAGAACAGATCGTATCGACCATTGGCTTGCCCTTGGAGCACAGTTGAGTGATCGCGTTTCTAAATTAGTAAAAAATAACGCTGTCGTTGTTTAATTAAGGCTCGGTAAGAGAGCGTTGATGAGAGAGCAAACAAACTCAATTGAAATAGGTAAATTCGGCGCAGCCTACGGCATTAAAGGCTGGATTAAAATTCACTGCTATACAGAAAATCCTGAAAATTTATTTGAGTACAAGCTGTTATATATGCAATCAAAAGTTTTGTATCAAAAAGTTAATATCGCCGAATGGAAACATCATAATAACGGTTATATTGCAAAGATTGTAGGGTATGACGTTAGAGAAGATGTGCAAGCCTTAGTCGGTATGGCATTGTTTATTGATGAATCATTATTGCCGAAATTAGAAGATGATTACTACTGGCGGGATTTGATCGGTTGTCAGATTCAAGCTAACAATGGCTATCATTTGGGGAAGGTGACCGACATGATAGAAACAGGTTCAAATGATGTGCTTGTTGTAAAAGCTAACGCTAATGATGCTTTTGGGAAAAAAGAGCGGTTAATTCCGTTTATCAAAGAGCAAGTGATATTAAATGTTGATATTAGTAAAAAATTAATTCAAGTTAGTTGGGACGCAGATTTCTAATTTATCGTAGGAGCGCGCTATGTGGATCGGGGTTGTAAGCCTATTCCCTGATATGTTTAGTGCCATTAGGGACAATGGTGTAATAGGTCGCGCGGTTAAGAATAATTTGCTTTCAATTCAGTGTTGGGATCCGCGTGATTTTACAATAGATAAACATAGAACGGTCGATGATCGTCCTTATGGTGGTGGACCTGGAATGTTGATGTTGGCCCGCCCTTTATCTGATGCCATTATTGTAGCAAAACAGGTGGCTAAAGAAGCAGGGCATGAGGCAAAGGTAATTTATCTTTCTCCTCAAGGACAACGCCTAGATCAACAAGGTGCACAAGTACTTTCAAAATCAACGGCTTTGATTTTAGTCGCGGGTCGTTATGAAGGTGTTGATGAACGTGTCATTGAAAACTTGATTGATGAAGAATGGTCGGTAGGTGATTATGTGTTAAGTGGTGGCGAATTGCCAGCCATGGTTTTAATAGATGCAATTGCGCGTTTTATTCCTGGTGTCCTAGGTCATGTATTGTCAGCAGAGCAAGATTCATTTTCGAATGGATTACTTGATTGCCCACACTATACTCGGCCAGAGGTGTTAGATGGAAAACAAGTGCCAAGTGTTTTATTAAGTGGTGATCATGAGAAAATTCGCCTTTGGCGATTAGCAAAATCATTACAGCGCACGAAAAAAAGAAGACCAGATTTATTACAAAAGTTAAAAAACAATGTAGCTCTAACTGATGAGCAAGTGAAATTACTTGCCGATCTGGAACGTAATTCTTACTGACCAGCGATTTTATTAGCACGTTAAAAATAGGTATTAAAATGAGTAGTATTATACAAGAAATTGAAAATGAACAGTTACGCACTGATATCCCAGCATTCGCACAAGGTGATACTGTGGTTGTACGTGTCCGCGTAAAAGAAGGTGAAAAAGAACGTCTTCAAGCATTTGAGGGTGTTGTTATCGCTAAGCGCAACCGTGGCCTAAACTCAAGCTTTACAGTCCGTAAAATGTCAGGAGCGGAAGGTGTTGAGCGAGTATTTCCAACACATAGTAGACAGATAGGAAGCGTCAAAGTTAAACGTTATGGCAAGGTTCGCCAAGCTAAGCTTTATTACTTGCGAGAACTAACTGGTCGAGCTGCTCGTATTAAAGAGAAACTGAGTAAAAAGAAATTGAAGTCTTAGATTTAATTTTCGTTAACATACGTTTTCAAGCGATAGTTAAATCATAAAATAAGGCGTCACATTTTTTTTCGTAAGGAAAAATTAAAGACGTCTTATGTGTTTGATTATACTTTTATTTTTGTAATGATTGTAGAGTTAGTTCGTCAACATGCAAGTCAATTTTAATAGTTATAACATTTTAATTAGACTCATGCCATTGCAAGTCAAGTGACCCCTAAAAAATCAATAGTTATACCCATTTGGCTTTCAGGTCCTATGTCATTCACGGGGCTCGATAATCAAAATAAGGTTTAATATTCGACCGACAAAATGTTAATAATTGATTACTTTCTCCCATTTCGATTGTTGTAATGTAGCGCTACCATTTTTCATGATAAACTCAGTCCGTTCACCAACGTAAAGGTAACTTATACCCATGTAACGTAAAAGTGCAAATTCAGCAAGGGAAATAGTACCAAGGTGCTAGGCATAAAATTGCCCTCTCGATGATTAAC
>JAGLDN010000036.1 GCA_023145575.1 Psychromonas sp. | reverse complement strand
GCTCGCACTAGCTTGCTCAATGATTTGGTTGCCAATGTGCAAGATCAACAGCCCCTAGTATGCCTCAAAAAGTCCTCGCTTCTAATATTTACCTAATCTTGCATCGTGAGAAAACATGGTTTTTATACTTATTCAACTTTAGCTTACCTAAAACCAAATAATATTGTAAATATAATGATCTGCATCAATTTTTTTTAATTGTATTGCGCTTACGGTTGCAGAGTACTTAAAAATAAGCAAGTATACTAATTATACTGAAATAGTTATTTTTTCATCTAGACTGTAGTTTTTAGTCATATAACTTCAAAAACTAAGTCAGAAAAGTAAATCGTCCAGACAAGACCGAATACTGAGGCAAATCACTTTACCCTGATATTCTCGTTTGTGACTGATTACAGATTTTGAAGTGACCTAGGTGATAACTGCAATTATTTTATGATGCTTTATTGAGTTGTAAAAAAATATATTTTTACAATCAATGCAATATAAAACCTAAACAATTTTATTTTTAAATACACTTAAAACTTCATATTACACTATCGCGTAGGTGGCAAAATGACCCCAAATATTAATCAAAAAAATGATATTTTAGAGCAACTCTTTTCACGATTAAAAGGAGGATTTAAAAAAGAAGAGCGAACGATGCTACAAAGCTTTATTTCTCATTTTTATCGCGATGTGGTGGTCAGTGATTTAATCTGTATGTCACAAGAAGATCATACAGGGTTAACTGTGTCTCTTTGGCGAGAATTTCAGGATTGGAGAGGATCTGAGGCAAAAATAAAAATATTTAACCCTGATGTTGAGCAAGACGAATGGCAATCAACTCACACAATAATTAGTGTTATTTGCTCAAATATGCCGTTTGTGATTGATACCATAAAATTGGTTTTTGATACGGCTAACATTAACTTGTACCGCATATTTCAAAATGAATTTGCAACGAACCGCACTAAAGCAGGGAAGCTAACCTCTATATCAGGTGATAAAAATAATGAATTAGTGATCTATTTTGAAATAGACCAAACCTCTTCAGATGAGCAACGTAATGGAATTAAAATAAATATTGAAAATGCGCTTAAAAATGCGCAATTAGTTGTGATGGATTATCAAATATTAAAGAAAACGTTAAATGACGCTATAAAAATTAGTGAAAAGGATAAAAAAGACAAAAAATTACAAAATGTTGAAGAGCACCAAGCCTTTCTTCAATGGCTGTTGAAAGATAAATTTACATTTATAGCTAGCGATCAATTTATTATTGAAAACGGGAATATAAAAACCGTTAATAATAGTCAACTTGGACTTTTAAAACAGCCTAATTTCATGAGTGATATAACAGAATTCGAGTCTATCGAGGCATTAGATACACCGACCTTGTTACATTTTGGGAAAGGTTCACAACGTGCAATGGTTCATCGGATTGCTTATCCTGACGTTATTTATGTTAAGCACTTTAATGAATCCGGAAAACTCATTTCTGGTTATCGTTTCATTGGCTTATATACAGCTTCAGTCTATAGTGGTTCGCCAACAAGTATACCTGTTGTTCGTGAAAAGGTTAGTTACATATTAGAAAAATCAGGCTATTCTAAAGGAGGACCTCATTATAAGGAATTAAGCCAAATAATCCATACATTTCCCAGAGAAGACTTGCTACTTTCAACTGAAGAATGCCTATTAAGTAATTCTATTGACATATTGCATGCACAAGAACGAAAAGAACTTAAACTGTTTATGCGTTCAGAATCAAATAAACACTTTGTTATTGCATTATTATTTGTGCCAAGAGATGTTTATTGCTCGCAAGTTCGTTATGATTTCAAAAAACTTATTCATCGAACATTACCTGTCCATTCTATTGATTATCAAACATATTTAAGTGAATCAAGCCTTACCCGAGTACGGTTAGTAATTCGACTTGAAGGTCATTTTAAAGAGCCATTAGAAACTCAAGCAATCGAAAACCGTATGAAACAACTGATCAAGCCGTGGACAGAAGAGCTACAAGAATCCCTCATTGAACAGTTTGGCGAAGAAAAAGGTGTACAACTTACGAGGAAATATTATTGTGCTTTTCCTACTAACTATCAAAGCCTGTTTAGCTCGCGTATTGCAACAGCAGATATCGAAAGAATTGAAACCCTTTTTGCTAATCCTAAAAAAAGCATGGCATTGCGCTTTTATCGATCTCTTGATGTAAACAGCAGTGAACTTAAATTAAAACTTTTCCATCAAAATGGCTCATTGACATTATCTTCACTCATTCCGATATTAGAAAACCTAGGATTAACAGTAGCAGAAGAATATCCGTATAATATAAAGCCTATTGGGGAAAGTGAATTTTGGATATATGATTTTACACTTATCTATGAGCCGTCAGAAAATTTTGATCCTGAAGCTTATAGAGGTCTATTTTCTGATGCATTTTTAGCCATATGGTATGGCGCATCTGAAAACGATTCATTTAATAATCTTATTTTAGGTGCTGCTATTTCATGGCGAGATGTCAGTATTTTACGCGCTTACGCAAAATATTTAAAACAGATCCGTTTTGGCTTAAGTCATGATTCTATTGCAAAAACACTGTTTCAGCATAGTGACTTGGTGATGCAAATTATTAAACTTTTCAGCTTGCGCTTTGATCCTCGCAATAAAAATACCAATAATCAGCAAGAAAAATTAGAATCTGTAATTATCGAAGCTCTTAATGATGTTAATAATTTAAACGATGATCGCGTATTGAGAAAATATGTTGAATTAATTATGGCCACACTGCGTACAAATTATTACCAAAAAGAAAATACTAAATATAAAGAATTTATTAGCTTTAAGCTTGAACATGCAAAAATTAAAGACTTGCCACAACCAAGCATGCATTATGAAGTGTTTGTTTATTCACCAAGCCTTGAAGGAGTGCATCTTCGTGGCGGAAAAGTTGCACGAGGAGGGCTTCGTTGGTCAGATAGAGAAGAAGACTTTAGAACAGAAGTTTTAGGTCTTGTAAAGGCACAGCAAGTGAAAAATTCAGTTATCGTTCCGGTGGGCGCAAAAGGTGGTTTTTTTGCTAAAAAATTAAGCGCCACCATGGACAGGGAAACCTTTATGGCTGAAGGTATCCGTTGTTATAAAATATTTATTAGTGCATTGCTTGATATTACTGATAATTTAAATGACGACACACTTATCCCACCAACTGATGTAGTACGCTATGATGGGAATGACCCTTATTTGGTGGTTGCTGCAGACAAGGGTACGGCAACTTTTTCGGATATCGCGAATGAATTAGCGACAGATCGTTCTTTTTGGCTAAATGATGCGTTTGCCTCTGGCGGTAGTAACGGGTATGACCACAAACAAATGGGGATCACAGCAAAAGGAGCATGGATAAGTGTTCAGCGACACTTTAGAGAATTAGGCATTGATGTTCAAAAAAAATCAATCTCAGTGATTGGTATTGGCGATATGGCTGGTGATGTATTTGGTAATGGTATGTTGAGCTCAACATACATAGCATTACTTGGTGCCTTTAATCATTTACATATTTTTATTGATCCGACGCCACTTGATTTAGCTGCAAACTTTAAAGAACGAAAACGCTTATTTGAAACCTCCGGTACTGGTTGGAATGATTATGATAAATCGTTATTATCACCTGGCGGCAATATCTTCGACCGTAATGCAAAATCAATATCCGTCAGTCCTGAAATGGCAAAAAGATTTGATATTTATAAAAAAGAGATCACCCCAACGAACCTAATTAAATTGCTATTAAAAGCCCAAGTTGACCTGTTATGGAATGGTGGAATTGGTACTTATGCTAAAGGGGAGAAAGAGACCCACGTAGAAGTTGGTGATAAAGCAAATGACATTTTACGAATAAATGGTAATGAGCTTCGTTGTAAAGTAGTCGGAGAAGGTGGAAATCTGGGCTTTACTCAAATGGCACGCATTGGATATTCGTTATCGGGTGGCCTTTGTTTTACCGATGCGATAGATAATGCAGCAGGCGTAAACTGCTCAGATTTAGAAGTAAATATTAAAATACTACTTGATAAAATAGTGGCATCTGGCGATTTGACGGTTAAGCAACGAAATGCTTTGCTTGTACAAATGACTGATGAAGTTTCTGAAATTGTTTTAAAAAACAACTACCGTCAAGCACAAAGTATTAGTCTTTCGTATGTTGAAGGCTATAAACGTATTGAAGAATATCGCGAGTTGATTTTTGATTTAGAAGAAAAAGGTATCCTTAATCGCGCGCTTGAATTTATTCCCAATAATGAGGAATTAAATGATCGTAAAAACAGTAAAAAAGGCCCCGTAAGACCTGTTATTTCTGTAATGCTTTCTTATGCAAAAAATGAAATGAAAGAACAGCTTGCCATTCAAAAAGTGGCTAAGGATCCGTACTTGTTGAGGGAATGCGAAAACATATTTCCTAATACACTGGTTAAAAAATATAAAAAAGAGATCTATAAACACCCGCTAATAAATGAAATTGTTGCAACACAAGTGAGTAATGATTTACTTAACACGATGGGATCAACATTTGTACATCGTATTATATCAAGTATTGGTTGTTCATTTTTAGATGTCAGTAAAGCATGGATTGCTGCGCGAGATATCTTCACTTCAGAGGCTATTTTACACGAAATTGAAATGCTTGATAATCAAGTCGATAGTGTAATACAAAGCCGCTTGATGTCTAAGCTAAAAACAATTGTCCGTCATGGCACTCGTTGGTTAATCAGAAATCACCGTGATGAAATTGACACAGGAACCCTAATCAGAAAATATAAAGATCCACTGGCAAAAATTGTTAATAACATTGATACAGTGTTAATGGGAAAACCAATCCAATCCCGTCGTGATCGACTTGCTGAATTTAAAGCATCCCACGTGCCAGATGCTTTGGCAATAAAACTTGCCAGTCCTGATCAAGTTTATTCATTGCTTAATGTTATTTCAGTGGCAATGAAACTTGATGTAGATGTTCAGCTGACAGCGGAAGTCTACTTCTTTACCGCAGATAAGCTTAAATTGTTTGATGTTGAGAAACAGCTTGCCTTATTACCGATTGATACTAAATGGCAAACGCTTGCGCGCGAATCAATGCGTGATGATTTAGAATCACAACAAGCAAATCTTACTGAAGCCATTTTAAAAATGCTCCCCAAAGGGGGCGAAATACAACAGGCATTTGATGATTGGGAATCACAACATACAGCCCTTGAGGCGCGTTGGTATGTGATGGTTAATCATATCTTACATGTACCTGTTCCAGACTATAGTATGTGCCAAGTTGCTTTAGCTGAGTTATTAGTGCTATCACAAAACTAATATCCTTCGCATAATATTGCTTATAAAAATTTTGTAAATGCTCTTAGCATACAAGTAAAAAACTGTGTATTAATAACCATTAAATGAGAATGTAACGATCTGTTTCAATTTAGTTATGCGCTGTTTAAATTGTTTATCTATCTATTCAAATTCAAAATGAAAAATTAATAATGAAAATTAAAAAGGAAAATTAAAATTGAAAATTATTCGTAGATACGAGGCATAAAATTGACCAGCAGAAGATTGAAACAAACAATTTATTTCTTAACTGTTTTATATAAATAAATATTTTGTAATGTTCTTGCTATGTCCAAGTTTACTTGCACTCCTCTGTTGCGTGTTTTATCAAAATCTAGCTCAGCTTTACAACATTCTAAAAAAGAATAACCATTACCTCATGTTGTGATTTGCGTTGATATCCGATTTAAATCCTGACAAAACATCTTTACGTCGTATGTGTATATAAAGAATTACTAATCAGCAATTTAATGCTGACATAACAATATTAAATAAACATAAATGCCTCAATCTATATATCGCATTGGAGTGAAATAAATTAATTTCGTTGTACAACAAAGAATTACTATACAGCTAGAACGGCCTAATTATGCTGGATTTAATAACCTCAATGAAAAAATTAATTGGATGAATGTCTCTCGGGATGGTGATAGATCAGGTGTTTACTGTTCGCTCTTTTTACAAACAATGGCTGATGTATTCACTAAAGTCGACTTGTTGACAGTGTAGCTACAGGAGCTTTTACGATGCAGACGAGTCAGTGAAAACAAAGGACAATAATATCAAACGGTTAAATATGAACGGATCGAGTACATTCAGAGTTGTATTTAAGTGCTTAATTAAGCAAGCTATAGCAAGAGTTCACTGGGTATGCACAAGCATAGAAGTAAATGATTGCCAAATTTTCATAATGGGATTTCTGAAACGCTTTGCCATATTTGACTCACAAATTTTCAGGTATAAATTAAGGAGCGCCTCCCATAAAAGGCGTCCTCATCTCATCATGGAATCTGATGATAATTAGTTAATTTTTCACATTCATAAAATCCAACATCATTATTAAACCGCTATGCCTAGTGTCTCGCTCAAATCTTTTTTGTTAACTTTTCATCTTGACGTAACATCAGGTATTAACCTAATCATTAGAATAAAGATCAACATAATGTAATGGTTACTTATTTATCGATTGTTTAGTTCAAGGTTGTGATTATTATTAGGCGACAATTAACTTG
>JAGLDN010000359.1 GCA_023145575.1 Psychromonas sp. | reverse complement strand
CCATCGTTGATTTGCTTAACGAAAACAGTCTCATCCCAAGATGAATGAGGACAACTTGCATAACTAAATACTGAGAAAATAAGCAGAATAAAACCACTAAAAAAAGCCAAGGTAACTCTCCAACGCAACTTGAGTGACTTTATTTTAGACGATTATCAGAAAAACAATAAAATTAAGGTATAAAAAAAGGCGCTTATAATAAGCACCTTTCTCAAAATCGTTAGTTTTTCTTTTAAATAAAAATTATTTAGAAGAAAGTGAACCGAAACGTTTTTTGAATTTGTCGATACGACCGCCAGTATCAACAACACGTTGAGTACCAGTGTAGAATGGGTGACATGCGCCACAAATATCTAGTGTTAGGTCTTTGCCAGCTGTTGAGCCAACTTTAACGATGTTACCACAAGAACAAGTTGCAGTGATTTCGTTGTATTCAGGGTGAATAGCGTTTTTCATAAGGTAAACCTCTATAGGCCGTGTCGCTGCCCTGCTTGAAAGAATTATTTCGATCAGCAAAGTACCACACGTAATTATCGTAAAAATACGGAGGCAAATTATACAAGAAAAAAGCAATAACATTCAAGTGCAATTTAGACTATTTTAAAAAGGGAGAAGCCAGTGATGCGATCAGTCTGTCGGCATTTGTCGTTCAGTGAGCCATTTAACCAATGAAACTAACACTTTTCCTTTGCATATAAAGGTGTATATTACACTCGCACGCAAAAATTAAGACGGTTTATTAATGGAATGATAACGTTTTAGTTGAGTGAAACTCCACTTGCTTTATATGAGTCATTCCAAAATAGATCTTTTTTATTTTTAACAAACTCTTTATCGAATGGAATAAATGTCATATCTGTTAAACGTCGTAAAGAAAAATAATTAGCTTTGCGCGCTTAAACATTCATGACATTACGATCACTTATTATAAAATTAGGGAAGAACATGAAAAAATTAATGCTTACTATCGCTGTTGCAAGTGCATTTGCTAGCTCAGCTGCTTTAGCAAATATCAAACCAGCTGCTATTTATGACTTTGGCGGAAAGAATGATGGTAGCTTCAATGAAGGTACCTTTAACGGCATCACTAAGTTTTCAAAAGAAACAGGTATTATGGTTAGTGATTTTGAAAGTAGCAATGAAGCACAATTTGCACAAGTTCATCGCCGCTTTGCACAGAAAAAATTCAGCCCAATCCTTGCTGTTGGCTTCACACAAGCTCAAGCACTTAACAGTGTTGCAAAAAAATTCCCTAAAACACAATTCGGCATCATCGATGGCTACGTTGATCTTCCAAATGTAAAATCAATTATATTTAAAGAGCAAGAAGGTGCATTCTTAGTTGGTATGCTTGCTGCAATGAAAAGCAAAAGCGATACAGTTGGTTTCATCGGTGGCATGGATATTCCTTTAATCCGAGCGTTTAGTTGTGGTTACGAGCAAGGCGCAAACTTTGTAAACCCTAACATTAAATTTGTACAAAACATGGTTGGTACTACAGGTAGCGCGTGGAATAACCCCGTTCGTGGTGGTCAACTTGCACAAACACAAATGGATCAAGGTGCTGATGTCGTCTTTGCAGCCGCCGGAAATACAGGACGTGGTGTTTTAGCTGCTATGGCAAAAGCAAAAAAATATGGTATCGGCGTAGACAGTAATCAAAATGCCTTTGAGCCTGGTTACGTTTTAACATCAATGCTTAAAAGAGTTGATGTTGCATCATACAAATTCTTAAAAGAAGCGCAAGATGGAAAAGTAACTGGTGGCGTTGTAAACCTAGGTCTTGCTGAAGGTGGTGTTGATTGGGCGTTAGATGAAAATAACCGCGCACTTATCACTGCTAAAATGGAGCATGATGTAAATGCAACAAAACAGTTAATCATCGACGGAAAAGTAAATGTACATGATTACCGTGCCAATGGTAAATGTGTGATCAGTGATGCACACCTTAGTAACTTCATCAAATAACGAACACTCGTTTTATTTGAGAAGTAAAATCGATGCCATTTAAATCATCAACGTAAATGGCATCAGTTAATTCCTTATCACTTTAAACTCTTTTTAGACAATCACTTTCACGCTGGATATCATTATGACAAAGGAAGTCTCAACCAAGTCAATAGCCCTTAAACTCGATAACATCTCTAAAACGTTTGGATCCGTTAAAGCAAATCAAAACATCTGCATTGAAGTCGAGAAAGGGACTATTCACGGGATTATTGGTGAAAATGGTGCCGGTAAATCTACATTAATGAATATCATTTATGCTTTTTATGAAGCAGATGAAGGTGATATTTACATCCAAGAAAAATTAGTAAAAGCAAAAAACTCCCTTGAAGTCATTGAACATGGCGTTGGCATGGTGCATCAGCACTTTATGCAAATTCAAAACTTTACCGTTCTTGAAAATGTTATTCTCGGCGCAACTAACGCTTTAACAACAAAATCAACCCTATCTCACGCGCGAGACGTTTTAAAAGGGTTAAGTGATAGTTACGGTTTACACGTTGATCCTGATGCTTTAATTGAAGATCTTCCCGTTGGCGCCCGTCAACGAGTCGAGATTTTAAAAGCGCTTTATCGTAAAGCTCAAATTCTTATTTTAGATGAGCCTACAGGCGTATTAACCCCTCAAGAAGCTGACCAACTGTTTAAAATATTAGAGGCGCTAAGAAATGAAGGCGTTACGACCATTTTAATCACACATAAATTACGTGAAATAATGGCGATCACCGACAATGTTTCAGTAATGCACCACGGAAAAATGGTCGCTCACAGAAAAACAAACGAGACAAATGTAGCAGAGTTAGCAGAGTTAATGGTGGGTAGAAAAGTTCGTTTAGAGCTTGATAAAAAAGTTGCAGAGCCGGGAGATGTCTTATTAAAAGTTGAAAATCTCTCTGTTTTTGACGATCTTGGGGTTGAGCGCTTAAAATCAGTTAGCTTTGAAATTCGCCAAGGTGAAGTCGTTGGTATTGCAGGTGTATCAGGAAACGGTCAAACCGAATTACTAGAAGTGATCGCTGGCATGATGAAAGTAAACAAAGGTTCTGTGTCAGTCATGGGGAAAACCATAGATGCTAACAATGCAAT
>JAGLDN010000358.1 GCA_023145575.1 Psychromonas sp. | reverse complement strand
GTTGTTAAAGATTTCTCTGCTGAAGAAAATGCTATTTTAGGATTTTCAGGCGATAGGCGCTGGAACAGCACATTTAAGATGCAACACGGAAAAATAAGAAACTGGTGCTTAGAGTTAATGTCTGCTTGGGATGTTCGTCCAAATAACCCAATCCTTAGAACGGCTGATTTTTCTGGTGGAAATCAACAGAAGCTTATTATTGGTCGAGAAATAGAAGAAAGCCCTAAATTACTGCTTATCGGACAACCTACCCGTGGCGTTGATATTGGCGCTATTGAATTTATTCATAAAAGCATAATACAACAACGAGATAACCATTGCGGCGTGCTACTTGTTTCCGTTGAATTAGATGAAGTCATGAGCGTTGCCGATCGTATATTAGTCATGTTCGATGGCCAGATCGTTGGTGAAGTCAATGCATCAGAAGCAGATGAAAAGATATTGGGATTAATGATGGCAAATGCTCATGAGGATACAAAATGAAACAGATAAAAAACCCGGATGCGCTACCTTCTCTTATCGAGTTTTTGCTTATTCCTCTGATAAATTTATGTCTCGCTTTTGCCGTTGCCGGTATCGTTATTTTAGTTATTTCTGAAAATCCATTAGACGTTATTAACTATCTGATTGCTGGTGCATTCGGAAGCTTAGATGGTTTCGGATATACACTTTACTACGCAACCAGCTATATTTTTGCAGGGCTTGCCGTTTCCATTGCATTCCAAGGACGTTTATTTAATATTGGCGGCGAAGGACAAGGCCTTTTTGGCGGCATAGGTGCAACACTTGTTGTTCTCGCATTTGATCATACACTTCCTATGTATGTACTGATCCCGTTCGCAATTATTGCCGCGGCGGCTTTTGGCGCATTATGGGGGGTTATTGCAGGTTGGATACAAGCTTATCGCGATGGTCACATTGTTATCACAACTATCATGCTAAATTTTATTGCCGCAGGTATTTTAAGTTATTTGCTCGCTTCCTTCTTAAAAAAACCAGGTGGCGCATCTGAAACGCGAGAATTTCTCGAATCAGGTAGGATCCCTAATTTTATCGATATAATAAATAGCTATTTCCCTGATTCTTTTTATTACTCCCCTCTCAATTGGTCGTTTGTTCTTGCATTGGTACTTTGCCTATTTTATTGGTGGTACGTATGGAATACAAAATGGGGATATCAACTTCGTGCAGTAGGTGCAAATGAAGAAGCTGCGCGTTATGCCGGCATTAATGTTAAGAAACAAATACTAGTGACCATGCTGATTTCTGGCGCATTCGCTGGTTTAATGGCCGTCAATATCATTTTAGGCGATACGCATTCATTAAAACCTAACTTTATATTTGGGGCTGGTTTTACCGGTATTGCCGTTGCATTAATGGGAAGAAATCACCCGATTGGCATCGTACTAGCTGCCATTTTATTTGGCGCACTACAACAAGGCGGCACTGAGTTACAGTTTGAAGTACAACGCATTAGTCCTTATTTCGTGAGCATGCTAATCGGCTTAGTGGTCTTCTTTTCAGGCGCATTGTCTTACCAATTTTATCCTTTCTTCTTAAAGCATTTTTCGAATAAACGCTTTATGCAAAAACAGAAAGCACAGTTAGAAAATGAGGGTGTATAAATGGATTCTTTAATCATTATTATTAGTATTTTAGGTGTCGCATTATCAATTGCCACCCCTTTAATTATTACTGCTATGGCTGGTTTGTTTTGTGAGCGTTCAGGTGTTGTTGATATTGGTTTAGAAGGCAAACTTAATTTATCTGCTTTTGCTGCCGCGATAACCTCTTACTATGTTTCAACAAAATGGGGGTTGCCAATGGGCGCATTTGCAGGGTTACTTGCAGCCATGTTTGCAAGTTTGATGCTGTCACTTGCTCATGCTTATGCCTGTGTATCAAAATCTGGCGATCAAATCGTGTCTGGGGTTGCAATCAACTTCTTTGCTGCTGGTTTTACTATTGTTATCACACGTGCATTATTTGGCACTGGCGATACTCCGCCCATTGATATTGCAAGCGGTGTTTTTGGGCAAATATTACCCACCATCGAACACAGCACATCAATCTTCGCACTTGCTTACAATAAGCTATTTGCAAGCCAAAACTTTTTTACATTAGTGGCATTTATACTCATCCCTAGTGTTTGGTGGGTATTATATCGTTCAAGGTTCGGGCTTTATTTACGCGCTGTAGGTGAAAACCCACAAGCGGTCGATACGGCAGGAATTTCCGTTAAAGCCTTACGTTATAAAGGCGTCATGCTTGGTGGGCTTTTATGTGGCGTTGCAGGGACGTTTTTGAGTCTAGGCTCTTCGTCTTTCTTTATTCGTGAAATGGCAGCTGGCCGAGGCTATATTGCATTAGTCGTTTTAATTTTAGGAAGATGGAAACCTGTACCAACTTTATTCGGTTGTTTATTCTTTGGTATTTTACAAGCATCTTCTGATTATTTGCCGGTTGAGTTTACAATATGGGGTGCATCGCTTGGGAATATTTC
>JAGLDN010000357.1 GCA_023145575.1 Psychromonas sp. | reverse complement strand
GTGAAAGATCAACAGCCCCTAGTATTTTTCTAATTATTTTAGGTCTCAATAAAGGTCAATGATTAACCTGGCTGGTTATCAAGAATTAGATTGACCTGGTTTGGTACTCTTTAGCCTTAATAAATTAACAATAAGTTTTTAAGTCTGTAAAATGCATAACTCTTCAACAGTTTTTATTTATAAACCTAAGTCGCTTGAAGATGAAACATCAGACACGAACACGACAATCAGAATAAGGTACAATATTCGACCTATCAACTATTAACTGTGAAATTATTTTCTATAGAATTAACGGACGATGTTAATCCTTTTATGGTTACTTCCTTTTCATTAGCTAGATCCTTACTCTTTGTTCGTTATGATTTTCAATGGGCTTTTAACATGCTCCATTTTCCTCTCAATTTTTGCTGGTATTTACGACATCCAACATCAGTCAAGACTAACGTTATCAATCAAAGTGCACTAAATAGAAAAACTTATCAATGCTTCGCCAGAGCTCATTTGCTGTTGCAAAGTATTTGTTATTTAGAGCGTATTCAATCATTACTTTTCCTCGTGCAATAGATTCAAATATTGAAAGAAAATACACAACTAATTGAGTCACTAAGATATATATCCAAGTGACTATCAAGACGATTTATCAGGCTTTAACTGGGATGTTCGATCAAGGCACAACAACAAATATCTCCCAATAATTAATTGCGTTAATCATTTCTTATAGTTATTCTGTTTTCGATTTCTGTGCACAATCTTGCCTTCTTTTCATAAAAAAAACCGAACTAACACCCCACAAGGCGCATACCTTGAAGTGTGAGGTTTTTAAATGTTGTTGATAAAGATAATCGAAATGGCGTTGGTGTTGTGAGTTCATGGTTTATACTCCTATTAAAAGCGCCACTAAATAGTTGTGATGCATTAATAGAAGCATGGATGTTGAATTGTTTTTATGTCGCGTAGCGCGATGTTCAACTAGTCATTCTAAGTCTCCTTCTTATGGGACAGTACGTTATAACTTTGTCAATTGGTACGAGTTGCTCTGCCCTGCTGCGCATTAGGTGAAAGTTTGATTGATTTCAAAAAAAAGTGATTTAAAATTATCTTACCGTGGGTTATATCTTCCTATTGACACCAATTATTTGCATTTATATTAAAGATAGGTAAAGTTAATATTAATACAACTTTATTTGAGATTATTTGTATATGAACATCCCCGTGATCTTAGGATTAATCGCCTTTTCATTAATACTTTTAATCGGATACAATATTTATCTACAATATCAAGAGAAACTTGCAATTGACAATAAAATTGCTATTACTCAGCAAAATGCAATTATCAAGGAAGTTACTGAGCTATTGAGTAATACAGGGAATATCCCCTTGAACAAACCATTGCTTATTATAATGTTGCAACGCATTATAAATGCATTGGCTATCATATTAAATAGGTCACCAACAGATGAAGCTGTTCGTGAACATTTAGACCATACAACCGAGCAACTAAAATTAATCCACGTAAATTATAAATCCCCCAGTGAAGATACTTTCTATCTGCCACCTTCCGAAAAAGAAATGCTTGATATGTTACAAAAAAGTAAAAAAATATCCGCAATAATTCAATCTGAACATACAAAAGGTAAAATAGAAACAGAAACTTTTCTTGCCGAGAATCGTCGCATAGAAATAATCCAACTCAAAATTCATTTACAAAATGGCATATCAAAAATAATGAAAGCAAAAGCATTAAGACAAACTGATAGTGCTTCATACATGATTACTAAACTCCTAAAAAAGTTATCCTCTGTTTCAAATCCAGATAAGTATTTGCTCACCAAAAAAAGTCAATTATTCCAAATACAAAATGAAATAAAAATGATCTCCTATGAAAATAGGATCCAACAACGACAACAACAAGAAGTACCTGAGCTACAAGAACAACAACAAGAAATACATGAGCTACAAGAACAACAACAAGAAGTACCTGAGCAACAAGAACAACAACACGAAGTACCTGAGCAACAAGAACAACAACACGAAGTACATGAGCAACAAGAACAACAACACGAAGTACATGAGCTACAAGAACAACAACAAGAAACGCCTCAACTAGAAAAAGCAATAAATGATGAGCCAGATAAAGAAGATATTTTCCAAAATAAGAGAAGTAGTGATTTTAGCACTTAAAACTTGATAACAACCCGTAACGTTTCTAGTAAATTAAACATTTATCCTCAAGATCAAAACTCAGATAAACAGAGTGAAATAACATGGAAAAATCATTTCAGTATCGACTATATTTCGGGAATTACTTGCATTTATATTCAATATTGCTAAAGTTATCTTTAATATAAATTTATATGAGATCGCTTATATATGACCACCCCATTAATTATTAGCTTAATTGCCTTACTTTTAATTGTTTTAATCGGATACAATGTTATCCAGCAATATAAAGATAAACTTGCAGCTAATCTCAGAATTGCGACTGCTAAACAAAAAGCAATTGTCAACGAAGTTGATGAGTTATTAGTTAATACAGCAAATATTCCCTTTAGCAAAACATTGCTTATTATTATGCAACAACGCATTCGAAATGCATTGCTCTTAATGTTGAAGAACTCGCCAGAGGATCAAACAATTATTGAACATTTAAAAAATACAAATGTACAATTAAGTGCAATCCGCGCGAATTATCAATGCCCCTCTGAAGATGTTTTCAATGCGCTAAATACTGACAAAGCAACGATTGACATGTTGCAAGCAGCAAAAAAAATATGTGCCATCATTGGCTCTGAACATTCAAAAGGAAAAATTAAAACAGACATTTATGTTGCAGAAAATTATCGAATGGAAATGATACAACTGAAAATTCATTTACAAAATGGACTCCTAAAAATCATTCAAGCAAACGCACAAAAACAGGATATGATAGCCTCTAACATTATTACTAAACTTCTAAAATCATTAGTCTCGATTAGGGATCCAGATGAGTATTTAGTTGGCAAAAAAAATCAATTATTGAAGATGCAAAATGACATTAAAATGAAAGCGACTGCAAATGTAGATGCCAATGTCAATGTCAATGTAAATACTGAAAACAAAAATAAACAACAAAAAACGCCAGAAAAAAAAGATGAACTATGCGTAGACAATATTTTCCAAAATAAAAAAAAGTGGTAAGAATATACCCATGATCTTCAATAATAAATCTTACTATACCCATGCGCTTTCGAAATGCAACGTCAGATCGGTAAATTGTTTCAAAATACGAGACATAAAATCACCTAAGGTCGAATTAAAATAAAGACTTTAATCCTTAACTCGTTGCGCTAAGTAGAAATTTTATAACTTTGTTGATTGGTGCAAGTAACCAAACCCGTTGGTGCGGTAACTCGACTTATTATGCAAACAAGGCCGCCACACGTTACAACAATTGAAAAGTGAATAACCAATCCGATAATTAATATTTTTTCATTAATTATACCGATTAACGATAAGCGCTGCTAAGCGTTGATAGGTCCAATATTGTTTTTATTCTGTATACCGAGTTCGTTTCTTATTTTCATTTTGAAGTGACATGGGTGTATTACGGTATAATTTTTTAAAAGAAGATGATTTCAAAAAGAGCATCCTCTAAAAATTAAGGAAATTATTTTAATAATTAAACGATAGACCACGAAAAAAATTAAAGTATAATATTCTAGCTAAATTAATCGCTGTGTACATGCTGTAACAGCCACTTAACGGTTATATACCTCATCGTTGAATCTGCCAAGTACACTCCGGATTTCAATGAATTATTAGCTCACACTTGAATATAATCTTTTAATCCTTATAAAATTGAAATGGTGCTAAATTTGCAAACAGATCAAGTAATACGTTTTACCAAAGAAGAATGCTCCAACGACTTCTCTTTAGCGCTATCATTGCCTCATATAAATGAAAATCAACTTCAGACGCTTTTCCCTATTGTATCTAATTTGTTAAAGGACTTTATTAAATTACCACAATCATTGCTAATTTTTAATTCGAATAAATGGTCTGCATCACAAGCAGTTATCGAAGCTAATTTAAAAAGTTTACCTTTAAAAACATTACAAGATTATGATCAAGAAAGCTTATTCGGCCGTTTAGTAATCCATAAAAATGATAAAACAGAATTAATAACTGGTATTTTACACCAGTTAGATAATGGTGTTTTAACGTTGCATATCAGCCCTATGCTGAGTAATCCAAAATTATGGTTTTTATTGAAATCTTGTTTGATTTGTAAGAATATATCAATAAAATCAGCGCTAAACGCTGAACGCTTTAAAGGAAAGCTTGAAACAAGTGAGACATATTTGTCCACAAAAATTATTTTAGTATCAAATCGTTTTCAAATCGATGAATTAACTCAAATTGATCCAGAATTTACACAAGTCGCGTCATTGTTTATTGAACTACCGAGGGATTTAATTTCAACAGACAGTAATATTCAACATATGAAATCATTTTGCAGTACATTAATTCAACAAAAAAACATAAAACCCTTAAATAAAGATGGATATAAGGCACTTTTCCATTATCTTTCATCTCAATGTGAACACCAAAAAAGGCTTCTTTTCGCGCCGAGATTAATTGAAAATGTTTTACATTATGCACAGCTTTTTAACGAACATACAGAAATGATAAGTGATAAAGATATTGAATCAGTCCTTCATATTCAAGATGAGGCTCAATCTCAAGCAAGAATGTTTAGTGAACAAGCACTCATAGAAAAACAAATAAACTTGCAATTTTCAAATAAAAAGATTGGGCAAATAAATGGTTTGTCCGTCGTAGAGCTCATTGGCTCACCCACAGAATTTGGTGAAATATTTAGAATATCTGCAAGTGACATGATTGGAGATGGGGAAATTATTGATGTTGAAAGGAAAGTCGAACTAGCAGGCAATATACATGCTAAGAGTACGTTAATTGTTCAAGGTTATCTCAATCATTTTTTTACACACATTGTAAATTTTCCGTTTTCTTGTAATATTGTTTTTGAACAGTCATATCAAGAAAGTGACGGTGATAGCGCATCCTTAGCTGTATTACTTGCTACAACATCTTGTTATTCTCACCTACCAATCCAACAAAATTTATTTGTAACTGGCGCACTAGATCAACATGGTAATGTGCTTGCAATTGGCGGGATCAATCACAAAATAAAAGCAGTTGTTCGTTTATTTCAATTAGGGCTATTAAATGATCCTGTCACTATTTTAATGCCCAAAGCAAACCAAGTTAATTTAATGCTTGAAATAGAGACTCTTGAGCTTATTAATGATGATAAAATCAATATTTTTGGGATTGAGCATTGTAATCAGGCTTTTCCAATAGCATTGGAAACTACATTCGAAGAAATCATTAAATTAATTAATGAACGTATTAACACATTACAAAAAAATGACCAAAGCGACAGCTCGAGCTATATTTGTAAATTATTTTCTTTTTTCCGTTAAATAATAATAGATTGTAGCTAAGGTGTTATTAATGTTAAAGTCACATTCAAAATACAAAGACTAATATTGAGAATTAAATGACAAAAACCTCATCACAAAAAAAACAAAAAATTAATTTATACACAAAAGAAGATTTGGTAAAATGTGGCCAAGGTCTATTATTTGGTAAAGGAAACTGCCAATTGCCGATTGATAATATGCTCATGCTAGATCGTATTGTCAGCATCACGTCTGATGGCGGTGAGAATAAAAAAGGTCAAATTATTGCAGATCTTGATATAGATAAATCATTATGGTTTTTTAATTGTCATTTCCTTGGAGATCCCGTTATGCCAGGTTGTCTTGGCCTTGATGCAATGTGGCAATTACTTGGATTCTTTCTCGGTTGGAGTGGCGGACTTGGTAAAGGGCGTGCACTCGGTGTCGGCAATGTTAAATTTACTGGCCAAGTGCTGCCTACGTCTAAAAGAGTAACTTACACAATTACTATAAAACGTATTATTATGCGCCGTCTGATTATGGGAATTGCAGATGGTACTTTGGCAGTTGATGGTAAAGTAATTTACACAGCAAAAGACTTAAAAGTTGGTCTATTTATTGATACCGATAACTTCTAGGCACTGTTGACATTTACTGTCTTAATGTTATTCAATATTACCCAAATTACTGATATAATCATATGATGCAAAAATGAAACATCAGGCTCGCACTCGATGTTCAGAAGAATACGCAACATGTCAACGATTAGCGAAGCTAATCATTTTTCCGTAGAATTAACCAAAAGATGTTAATTCTTTTATATACACATGTGACGTAAAAATGCTTTGTCAGACTCAAGTTCGATGATCAGAGCAAGGCGCAATATTAGGTAATTGTTGTTCACTTTTCGATTGTTGTAACGCAGACTTGGTTTTCGAGCTTGTGCACCACAGGGCAAGGCAACTAGTACCAAGGCGCGTTGTTATAAAATCTCTATGTAGAATAACTATTTAGGAATTAAAGTCTTTATT
>JAGLDN010000356.1 GCA_023145575.1 Psychromonas sp. | reverse complement strand
GGTGATTAACGCAGTTAATCATCTCAGAAGTCAATTTTATGCCTAGCACCTTGGTACTATTTCCCTTGCTGAATTTGCACTTTTACGTCACATGGGTATAGTTAATCCCTTTTCTATTGCTTCAACGCATGGTTGCCTTGTTTTCATAATAAGCTGTGTTAGCGCACCAACGGCCAAGACGCTTGCATTAGCCCTATCAACTAAAAAATGTATATACACGTTATCATTCACGGTAAAAAATATAGCAAACATTAAGATAAACAGATCTTAATCGGAAAACTTCCTATCTAACTGGATCTATCGATACTTGTCTACTTTTAAAACGTTTGCCTCCCGCTGGAGTGACAACTCGAAAACTCAGAAAGTTTAAATGTGTCTTTTTCATGTAAACTTTAGCAATTAATTAACGTAGTTAATTAATGAGAGGACAACTTGGCAGTATTTATAATGGCTAGCCATTAGAGTTTAAATGTCTTTTTATTAAAACTAGTGGCAAGCGATTAGCTTCGCTTATCGTTAAGAGATCATCAAACTACGCCTTGCCTTAGTGTCCATTCTGACGACTATATACCCATTTGACGCAAAAATACTTTGTCCGGCGCAATCTCGATGATCAGAATACGGCACAATATTAGGTAATTGTTGTTCACTTTTCGATTATTGTAACTCAGTCTTGGTTTCCGAGCTTGTGCCCCGCAGGACAAGGCAACTAGTACCAAGACGCGTTGTCATAAAATCTCTATGTAGAATAACTATTTAGGAATTAAAGTCTTTATTTTAATTTTCCCTCTCGGTGATTAACGCAGTTAATCACCGAGAGGGAAAATTTATGCCTAGCACCTTGGTACTATTTCCCTTGCTGAATTTGCACATTGAGGTAACATGGGTATATAAAGCACTTTAATTGGTAACTGGCATAGTGATCTTGTAACTAATTACTGGCTTTCGATCCTTAGCCCAAAGTGCTTGACTACTTCACTAATCAAGATCTCTATAAAATTTAGACCTAGTGCAGACAGTTAATAATTAAAGTCTTTATTTTAATTCGGTATTAGGTGATTGTCTGTCGAGTAGCTCCGTATAATTCACCGATCTGATTTATCACCTTTACACCACATGGACATAGTCCACACTTGTTAAAAATATAAAAGGAATAAACATGTATTTCGCGCAAATTACTGGCTGGGGGAAATGCCTACCTGAAACGGTATTAACCAATGATGAATTAAGTACATTTGTTGACACCAATGATAAATGGATCCAAAGCCGCACAGGTATTAAGACGCGTCGGATCAGTCATGTAGAAACATCTGATATGGCAACCGTTGCCGCAGAGCACGCAATTGCAGCTGCAGGAATAACTGCGCAAGATATCGATTTAATTATCATTGCAACCTGCTCACCTGATACATTAATTCCTAATATAGCATCAAAAGTACAAGCTAACATCCAAGCATCAAATTCGACTTCATTTGATTTAAACGCAGCTTGCACTGGCTTTCTGTACGCTCTTGAAATAGCAACAAATATGATCCGGATGGGTAACTACAAACATGCAGTGATTATTGGTGCGGAGCGCCTTAGCTTTTATTTAAATTGGAGCAAACGCGATACTGCGGTGTTATTTGGCGATGGTGCAGGTGCTGTAGTATTAAGCCAAACAACAACAAAAACGGGTTTGTTGGTAGCAAAATTAGGCTGTGATAGTAAAGGGCGGGATTCACTTTCAATACCATATTTTGGCACTGCAATGGATCGTTTTTCTAAAAACAACGGTAACTTTAGCTTTAATTTTGACGGAAAAGACATTTTCAAAAACGCAGTGAAAGCCATGAACGCATCATCACATAAAGTACTTCAAGAGGCACAACTCTCCGTTGGAGAGATTGATGTTGTTATCCCACATCAAGCAAACCGGCGCATTATTGATTCGTTTTGTGATTTTTCTGGCATTGCACATGAAAAAGTAATTATTAATATTGAAAAATACGGCAACACCTCTGCTGCAACGGTACCAATTGCATTATGTGAAGCGGTTGAAACTGGTAGAATTAAACCCTATAACAAAATCCTTAGTGCCGCATTTGGTGCGGGGTTAACATGGGGAGCCGCTTACATCCAATGGGGTGAACGAACCAATCCCATTAACACTTGCGATGCCGCATTGCCTGAGTGCAAACAAACAGCCACTGAATTATTGGAAAAATCGATTGCGTATTGCCAACGTACTAATATGCTTTAACAATATTCCATTAAATACAATCAATACCGATAACAGTCAATAAGCTATTAATATTACGGATTAAAAAGGATCACGGTGTCTTGAAAGTTTTATAAAAATGGCATATTTACAGCAATTCTCGTATCGAATGCGCTCACTTTCTACGTGATATTGGCAAACAAACTCAATATTATTGGTATTATTTTATGTTACATTTCTTTCTTGATGAAAAGCCATCATCACTAAAAAAACAATCATCAAAGCACCCATCAAAAATCCAACAGCATATGGCGCTGTTAAATTAGTTTGCTCAATAAGTACTGCGATGACAGCCGCGCCACTCATTTGGATGAAACCTAACAGACCTGAAGCCGTACTCGCACGATCACCAAAAGGTGCAAGCGCCATTGATGTTGCAGGACCGAGTAAAAAGGCAAAACCAACACCCAACAACATCATGGGAAGCATAAAGGCATAAGCCGCTGCAAGCCCTGTGGCAGGCCCCCAAAACTGAGCTGCGATTTCAATCACAGCTGAGGCAAGCATCGTTGAAAGTGCAATGATAACCGTCATACGCTTACCAAAACGTTTAATTAAAATCGCTGTAGAGAAAGCCCCTACAATAGTAACTAGCGCATTTAAGGCAAAGAGCCAACTAAAGGTCATTTCTGATACACCTAAATGCTTAATTAACCACCCTGGCGCATAAGAGATATAAACTAAAATTGGTGCCATACCCGCCATACAAGCAAAAGCATAAAATAAAAATACGCGCTCTTTTAAAACAGGTTTATAGCGTTCAATATGGTAAATTTTTCCACTCACATCTGTATTTTTAGGACGTGTTTCAGGGAGTTTAAACATCACAATAAAGAGTACAATGAAAGCAAATAAAGCCATAAATAAAAACGTTGAACGCCAGCCAAACATTGATGCCAGCCAGCCACCCAATGTTGGTGCAAGCGCCGGGATTACACACAGAGCACCATTAATGTAACTGTAATAATATGCACTTTTAACGTTATCACAGCTGTCTCTGACTACACTAAAAACCACAATTGATGTCGCACAAGTTGCAATCCCTTGTGTCACTCTTGTAATTTCTAATAGCAAAAAAATATGAGTATACGCTGCCACTAGACTACTTGCGATATAAAATATGAGCCCACACAATGCAATTGGTCTACGACCAAATCTATCGGAAAGTGGACCAATTAAAATTTGCCCCACACCCAGTGCCAACATATACAAAGCAAGCGTTGATTCAACACTGCTTAATGACACATTAAATTCTGACGCCATCACTGGTAGAGAAGGTAAGTAAATATCAGTCGCCAAAGGATTTAATACGACCATTGTCATTGATACAAATAAAATATTAACTTGATTGCTGAGTGATTTCTTCATGTAGAACCCCAAAAGTTATTACAAAATCCTTTATTTTAGTGACACGCCTTTTCTTGATGGAGATCAGCAAGATAAGGCATCAGCATGATCATTAAAAAAGGAATCATCAATCCCCCGATCAAAAATGCAACGGCATAAGGCGCTGTTAAATTACTTAGCTGCATAAGTGCCACTAACAATGCCGCGCCACTCATCTGAATGCAACCGAGTATTGCTGCAGCAGTACCCGCTCGATCACTAAAAGAGGAAAGTGCCATTGTTGTTGCAGGACCCACCAATAAAGAAAATCCTATCCCTAACAACATCATCGGAAGCATAAAAGCATAAGCACCAGCAAGTCCTGTTGAAAAACCCCAAGCATGAATTACAATTTGAGTGATAGCAGATGCTAACATAGTGACAAAAGCAATGATCACCGTTTGACGATTACCGAAACGTTTAATGACAATTGGTGCTACAAAAGCCGCAATAATATTAACAACTGCATTTAAACCAAAAAGTGCACTAAATATCATTTCTGATACACCTAAGTGATTAATTAGCCAATCCGGCGCATATGATACATAATCAAGAATTGAAGCCATTGCAGCCATGCAGGCAAGGGAATAAAATAGAAAATGCCGATCTTTTAAAATGATTGTATAACGCTGAAAATTATAAATTCTTCCACTCTCATCTGTATTTTTCGGCCGTGTTTCAGGGAGTTCAAATATAACGATAAACAGTACAAGTATCGCAAACAACGTCATAAAAATAAACGTTGAACGCCACCCAAAATACAATGCGAGAAACCCACCAAACGATGGTGCAAGTGCTGGTATAATACAGATAGCCCCATTAAGGTAACTGTAATACTGTGCACTTTTAGCCTGAGTAAAACTGTCTCGTACTGCACTATAAACAACAATTGATGTTGCACAAGCACCGATGCCTTGTAACACCCTTGCGGTTTGTAATAGCTCAAAAACTTCTGCATTAGCCCCCAGAAAACTGCTTGCGATATAAAGTGAGATGCCCATTAATGCGATTGGTCTACGACCAAATCTATCGGCAAGTGGACCAATTAAAATTTGCCCAACACCCATTGAAAACATGAAAAAACCTAATGTGGACTGAATTAAGCTTAACGACACATTAAACTCTAATGACATTGCAGGCATAGATGGTAAATAAATATCTATCGCCATTGGGGATAAAATGATCATTGTCATTAAAACAAATAAAAGATTTAACCGTTTACGCACAATTTTTCCATATTTCTGTATTGAAGAATTTCACTACTTATAACCATTCTATACCAATGCCACTTCAAAATGCTTCCATTCATCAAAAATTGAAGATCTGAAAGTTATCATTAATTCTACCTGTTAAAGCATGACCAATTTTTGGTAATGTGCTATCAAAAAAATTATCAATACTTCGCCGGAAGTCTTTTGGAGAGGGGAAATATTTATTATTTCTTGCATGCTCATTCATGACTTTCCAAAGCCGTTCGATAGGGTTTAAATTTGGACTATACCCATGTGACGTAAAAATGCTTTGTCAGGCTCAAGCTCGATAATCTGAACAAGGCACAATATTAAGGAATTGTTGTTCACTTTTCGATTATTGTAACACAGTCTTGGTTTTCGAGCATGTGCACCGCAGGGTAAGGCAACTAGCACCAAGGCGCGTTGTTATAAAATACCTATGTAGAATAAC
>JAGLDN010000355.1 GCA_023145575.1 Psychromonas sp. | reverse complement strand
TTGCGGCAAATGCGTCAATGCATTCACCATCTTTATCAAGTCCAGCAGCTAAACCTAATAAGTTTGGGAATGTAAGCCCCATGATCGTAACCGGTCTTTGTTGTACTTTTTGACGATAAAAAATATCAAGGAGTGTGCCATGAGTCAGCTTTAGTAGTTTTAGTGTTAAGTCATGTGCTTTTTCAGGGGTTAATAAAAAGATAATACGACGTAAGATTTGGTAAAACATGAACGATCCTTTTCTTTAAAAATAAAAAGGCATTGTACATTTAAAAAAGAAAATTATCAGTAGAGTTTAACGGGAATTACAATTTTTAGACGTTAAACAACAAAATGAAATCCCATGCTTTCAATGATTTGATCTCGTTGTTGTTGATTTGCAGTTTTTACATACTCGTTGACGGCACTGCGTTGTTTAGGAAGGGGATTATCATAACCAAGGGATTCATATAAACTATGATCTTGTTTTTCAGACAAAATCATAGAGAACATATTCGAATCACTCTTTTTTTCTATTTTAGGAAGCGCCTGATCATCACTAAATTTTTCAACGCCTTTAACCGCAGTCCCTTTTTTAAGGCCCTGCGTAATCGTTGTATTAATAGAGGTAATGTTAGTAATTGGCATACACTTCCATTTCAATTAAGTTAAACACAAATTTACTCAATAGCCATAAGTATAGCTAATAAAGAATATAAATCAAAAGTCTGCTTTATTACATGACTCAAGTGTATTTTCAATTAATGTCGCAACTGTCATTGGGCCAACACCGCCTGGTACAGGAGATATCCAAGATGCTCGCTCTTTTGCCGTTTCAAAATCAACGTCACCTGTGATTTTACCATTATCTAAACGGTTAATGCCGACATCTAAAACAACCGCGCCTTTTTTGACCCAGTTACCCGGAATAAAATTAGCTTTGCCTCGTGCAACCACTAAAATATCAGCTCTTTTTACATGCTCTTCTAAATCCGTTGTAAAACGATGGCAATTGGTTGTTGTACAGCCCGCTAATAATAATTCAAGCATCATAGGTCGCCCTACAATATTTGACGCACCAACCACAACCGCATGTTTACCATAAGTATCTATGCCAATATGCTCAAGCATGGTGATCATGCCTTTTGGTGTGCACGATCGTAACAATGGAATGCGTTGTGCTAATCGCCCTACATTGTAAGGGTGAAATCCATCAACATCTTTCTTTGGATCAATACGTTCAATAACTAATGTTTGATCTAATCCTTCTGGTAACGGAAATTGAACAAGAATGCCATCAATTGTTTTGTCTGCATTTAAATCATCAATTAATTGAAGCAACTCTTCTTGTGATGCTGTTTCTGGCAAATCAAATGACTGCGAAATAAAGCCCACTTTTTCACAGGTTCTACGTTTACTCGCAACATAAATTTTTGAAGCTGGATCGCCTCCCACTAAAACAACCGCAAGACCAGGTACTCGAAGCCCTTTTTCAATACGATCTTGCACTCCTTTTGCTACTTGTTCTACAATTTTTGCAGAAATAAGCTTTCCATCAATAATTTTTGCTGTCATTTATTTTCTCTTTAGCTCAATGATATATAATGATGTGCGCTATTCTCGCAAAACTTACGCGATAAGTCACACATTCTAAATCACACTTTAAGATAACTTATGCTATTAATGATCAAATCAACACTTCACAAGCTAGTTTCAGATACAAATATCCTATCAGGCTTTCGTGTACTACTTGCCATGTCAATTACCTTTATTCCCTCATTATTTGATATTCAAATCGCTTTTTTGAGCCAAACGCCTTTAGAGATATCAATTTTATTATGTTTAGGCGTTATGGCATCTGCCATTGTTGAGGTCGACGACAATACCAAAGGACGTTTGAAATTTATTGCAATGATTCTCATTAGCTTTTTCGTTTCTGCCTCCTTTGTTGAAATACTCATGCCCTACCCTGTTTTATTTGCGTTGGGTCTCTTTAGCTCAACCTTTCTCTTTATGATGCTCGCCATTTATGGTGGCCATTATAGTAAAGTTGGATTTGGGACTCTCCTTATTGCGCTGTATACCATGATCGGGCATCAAAATTCATACGCATGGTACGAACAACCTTTTCTCTTAACATTAGGCGCATTGTGGTACGGACTTTTTGCTATCGCTTGGAATATTTATAATCCACATAATTCATTAAAAGAACAACTTGCTCAGCTCTATTTTGCAATAGCACGTTATCAGAAAGCAAAGTCTGAATTATTTAATGAAACAGAAGGCAGAACAAAAGAAGGTAGACTTAATATTCGTCAGCAACTTGCTATTAGAAACGTACCGATTGTTGCTCGGATCGCAATTGCAAAGATATTAATAAAATTACACAGCACAACCTATAAAAAACTGCAATTACAAACACTTAACAAGTATTTAAATATTGCAGAGCAGATCCATGAAAGAATCAGTGCAAGCCAATTTCTCTACAGCCGATTAGAAAACACTTTTGGAAAAAGTCTCATTTTAGAGGGGTACTATCAACTCTTTATGCAAATAAGTCATGAGTGCCACCAATTAGGACAAGCGATTAATAATGACGTGCCTTATCAACACGGGCGACAGTTAAAATGGACCCTTCATGCACTATCAGATCAGCTTAGTTTATTAGAAACGCGTTCCGATGAAAATTTAGATCGAGAAGCAATGCTGGGCTTAAAGGCCATTTTTGGGAACTTGGAAAATATTAATGCGTTATTAATCAGCGCAAGCAAGGAAATTGATATTGAACTGGGCGCCGTTGACTTTAAAAAACAGACATTGAAAAAATCAACACCCGCAACTTCTTCGATAAAAACAATTTGGCTCACCTTTAAAAATGCACTTTCACCATCAAACACAACCTTCAAGCATGCTTCTCGTGTCAGTATTTGCATGTTGATAGGCTTTATCTTGCAACAAGGTTTTCAGCTTGAGCATGGTTTCTGGCTGTTATTGACTGTTTTATT
>JAGLDN010000354.1 GCA_023145575.1 Psychromonas sp. | reverse complement strand
AACTGGGGTAGGTGAATCTATTAAATCATGTCAATTATTAACGGGACAAACAGATGAAGTCGTAACATGTGTTGATTGGCGAGATCCAGCATGTCAAGGTGTCAATAGATTCTTTGTGCATGAATTACAAAGAATCTATGATGGAGAACAATTTCGAGAAGAGCATCAATTGAGAGATAAATTTGGAGAAGAAATGAGCCGTGCGGTTTTTGTTAAAAATGGAGGTGTAGGCCATGCATTATATCTTACGGGAGATATATTTAAACCTCATTTTAGCGTGTGCCGTAAAACATGTCTCCTCTATAGTGCCCTTACTAAGGCAACATGTCCAAATTACGGCAACGCAATTGCCTTATTTAAGAAAATAATGTTTACTGAACCGACGGAAGAATTAAAGGGTCGAATGATCATACCCTACTAGGGTATATTTATAGTGCTTAATAATTTTTCAGCACGCATAAGAGGCTACATAATCGTAAATGCTAAAGCAACCATACTTGCATAGGTTTGTTTTAATTTATTGTATCTCACGCTATTGCATGGAATTTTTTAATTCTTGCTAATGCATTTTCAAATAGATGTCCATACTTATACAGGCACCAATCTATGTAATAATTCCCTTTTTTATTACTTTTCGCCGAGGAATGACAGAAATTGAGCTTTTTTGTATATGCTCTGTGAGCTTTTAATGTAATAACTTTATCTACAACGATGCAAGGTGATTGATTTATCAGCTTTAGGCATGGAAAATATCATGTACTTTACCACCCTATAATAAAAAACAAACATGCAAACTTCACTATCTACAGCTAAATGGTTTTAGTTGAGTTAGCACCTCTTTTTTTCCTATTGCTTCATCACGACTGTTAACTGGGCCTATTCCATGCTGATGAGTACGGACAATACTTCCATCAATGAACCAGCATTGCGAGTCTTCTTATAAGCCAATGGATTAAATGATTATAGAAACTTTTTAAACCATAGGTTAAAACGTAGAAATTACAGCGCACCATTCTCTAGACGTTATTGGTAAATAGCCCATGGACAGCCTGTTCGCATTCGATAAAGGATACTTCCAAAAGTAATTTTATACCCATGTTACTACCAAGATGCAACATTTGCAACGTACTCGATAATCATAATAAGGCGCAATAGCAAATATCTCTCAATGAATAAATCCGTTGATCATTGAGAGATAAAATAAATACAAGTATTTCATTTATTATGGTTACTCCCCTTTTGATTGTTGCAACGCAAAGCTGCCGTCCTTTCATCATAAATCGAGTTCGCGTCTCGCAGGGCATGACAACTAGTACCAATCAACAAAGTTATTACGTACTGTTCCAAAACAAGTCTACATAGAACAACTAGATAATAATTAAAGTCTTTATTTTAATTCTACCTTTTATGATAAGCTCAGCTCATAATCAAAGTGCATTTTATGTCGAGAGCCCTGGCATAATTTACCGTTCTGACTTATCATCTTGATACTCACATGGGTATATGTTCTGCTTTCTTATAACTCCTCAACTGTATTGTACTAACTGGAATATTTTAGACAATAGTGCATCTCTTAACATTGTTCTTATCATGTTTGTATTCTCGTCTATTGATTTTGGAAAAAAACATTATACATTGCCACCATACGGCTCAAAATAACTCATGAAAGATCAATGCGTCCTACTACCCCAATAAATTCTAACAACAAATTCAAATTTCATTGCGATAAAACATCAGTGTTGTTGAGTTCGATGCGCCTTCAACAAAGTAATAGCCATTTGCATCAAATGCTTTTAACTGATCAATGTTTTTTACTTTGTTTTCCATAATATATCGAGCCATCAATCCACGTGCTTTTTTTGCATAAAAGCTGATGATTTTATACTTGCCATTTTTTTGATCTTTAAAAATCGGAGTAATAATTTGTGCGTTAAGTGTTTTTTGATTTACTGATTTAAAATATTCATTCGATGCGAGATTAATCAATTGCTTTGTTTCTTGATCTTTTAACGTTTTATTAAGCGTTGCTGTAATGATTTCTCCCCAAAATTGGTATAAATTCGTTCCGCGTTCGTTTTTAAGGCGAGTTCCCATTTCTAATCGATAAGCCTGCATTAAATCCAGTGGTTTTAACACGCCATATAAACCAGACAAAATCCTTAAATGAGTCTGCGCATAATCTAAGACTTTTTTGGGTAAACTGTTTATGTCAAATCCAGTATAAACATCACCTTGAAATGCAAAGATTGCCTGTTTTGCATTGTTAAGTGAAAAGGGTTGAGACCACTGTGTAAACCGAGCCACATTAAGCCCTGCTATTTTATCGCTTACTTTCATTAATGAAGCAATGTCTTGCATTGAGAGTTGCTGGCATTGTTTAATAAGTAACAGGCTCTCGTCAAGTAACTCGCATTGTGTGAATTGTGTCGTCGGGGTGGTACTTTCAAAATCAAGTGTTTTAGCAGGTGAAATTACAACAAGCATTTGCATTCCTTTTTTATTAACTGATGTTACGCAGTTGAAGTCATTTCGTAATGCATGACCTCAATTGCTGCTTTTTGCGTCTTGATCTAACGCGTCATTTTTAAACCGAACGTCGTCAGTCCTTTTATAAGGCTTAGGTTCTCCAATTTTACTCTTGCAAGAAATGACATGAAAATATGGTTACTTTGTATCTTTTTTGTTTTCGCAGGTGATTTTGCGAGTGCGGTGCTTAATTTTATATTTTTATCAAAAACTTCAACTTGCATCGTTTATGATAGGTAGTTTCTATTAATTGTTTATTAAGATTAACGTCATTAATGATCAAATATAATATTCCTTCACTTCCATCTTTGTTATTAAAGATTTGTCGATCAAAAAATATGGGAATATCTATTGTTTTTACCCAACCGCAGATCGGAGTTTTTGACCAATGCAATGAATCAATTCGATGCAAACGCCCTTATAATTTATCTTCTTTACTTAACGCAATTAAACGGTTCCTATTGAATTTGAGAATAAAATATTTTTCCATTTTTTCATAAATAAATCTCATGTTGGCAATTGATGAAAACCAACTTTCAGCAAATACGTAGTGCCAGTTCAAGAGATTATGCTTGCGTGGTTTAAGCATGAATATTAAGTCCTCATTTTTAGTAGTGCGGCTCCTTCTGTTTAGTTTTTGAGTCACCACTCTTGAGTATTGGATATCTTTTTTAATGGGCTTAAAGGCAATTGGTAACATTGATTGTCCAGCATGATAAATAAATTGAGTGAGTTTATACCTTTGATTCAAGACTAACACTATGATCCAAGTGCCAGCTAATAAGCTCATTTTCACTAGATAATGATTAATAGTGAACTGTGTCGTCAAAGATTAAAATGAGATCATCAGACTCAATTTTCCGCATCTCTTTTTTACATTGGTTCACAAGTCAGCCAGAGTAAACTGTTTGTTAGATAAGACGCGAGTCATTTGATCGAGACTAATATCCCCACCTATACCCATGTGACGTAAAAGTGCAAATTCAGCAAGGAAAATAGTACCTAGGTGCGAGGCATAAAATTGCCCTCTCGATGATTAACTGCGTTAATCACAAAAGGTCGAATTAAAATAAAGAGTTTAATTCCTAAATAGTTATTCTACATAGAGATTTTATAACAACGCGCCTTGGTACTACTTGCCTTGCCTTGCGGGGCACAAGCTCGATCTGCGTTACAATAATCGAAAAGTGAACAACAATTACCTAATATTGTGCCTTGTTCTGATTATAGATCTTGAGGCTGACAAAGCCTTTTCACGTCACATGGGTATAGAAGGTTCGATAAGCCAGTTGCTGTTTTATCGCTAAATGGTGTTACAAGGTAATGAACATAAAGGTCAAATATTAGTTTGTTTATATTTATCGCGATAGTTTAACATTTTTTTATCTGGCATTTTAGTTTATTGCTTAACATCAGTTATTAAGTACCTAATGTAACATTTTCTAGTCCACCTGAGCCTGAAATTTCTTTCCTTTTTGATGAGTTGAGTTTAATCATTAAGCGAATGTCATTCGTTGAGTCAGCGTGTGCTAATGCTTCATCGTGCCCTATCGTGCCTTGTTCGTATAAGTCAAATAACGCTTGATCAAATGTTTGCATACCATGCTCAGTAGACTGCTGTATAATTTCCTTTAATGATTCTAATTTACCTTTTTGAATAGCGTCAGCCATGGTTGGGGTATTATAAAGAATTTCGAATGCCGCTCTGCGTCCTTTCCCATCGGCTTTTGGAATTAATTGTTGGGCAACAATAGCTTTTAAATTAACTGATAAATCAAACAAAAATTGACGATGTCTATCTTCTGGTACTAGGTGTAAAATACGATCTATCGCTTGGTTCGCGTTATTCGCATGCATTGTCGCTAAGCAAAGGTGACCGGTTTCAGCAAAGGTTATCGCAAACTCCATGGTTGATCTGTCGCGTATTTCACCTATTAAAATCACATCAGGTGCTTGTCGTAAAGCGTTTTTCAGTGCAATTTCATAAGATTGACTATCAATGCCAATTTCACGCTGAGTCATGACCGACTTACCATGATTGTGAACATATTCAATTGGATCTTCAATGGTTAATATATGTCCTCCTTGATGTTGATTTCGATAACCAATCATGGCGGCTTGTGTCGACGATTTACCAGATCCTGTTGCACCAACAAAAAGAATTAACCCACGTTGCACTAGACAAGTCTTCTTTAATTGTTCGGGAAGGTATAAATCATCAAAAGTGGGTATAATGCTTTCAATGCGTCTTGCAACCATGGCAGGCTCCTCTTTTTGCATGTAAGCACTGATTCTAAAACGGCCTATTTCATTATTTTGAAGTGCAAAATTAGCTTCTTTATTTTCTCTAAATTCAGCAAAACGCGCATCTCCCATTGTGGCTTTTAATATTCCATAGACCTGATCACTGTTTAATGCTTGAGAATTCAATGATTCTAGTTGACCATTAACTTTAACGGTTGGTGGTAGTCCAACCGAAATATAAAGATCCGAGGCTTTGACATCAAATACTTTTTTTAATAAATTATCTAGCATAACTTACCCCCTTAAAATGTTTTCGGATCAGATGCTTTTTTTCCTGCATCTTGTTGTGTTACCAAGCCTTGATCAACCAAATGTCGTAAATTTTGATCTAATGTTTGCATGCCATGTACCATGCCTGTTTGTATCGCAGAATACATTTGCGCAACCTTATCTTCACGGATAAGGTTTCTAATCGCAGGGATACCCATCATTATCTCATGTGCGGCAATACGGCCGCCGCCTATTTTTTTGAGTAACGTTTGAGAAATAACAGCTTGTAATGATTCTGATAGCATAGAGCGAACCATATCTTTTTCAGCAGCAGGGAATACATCAATCACACGGTTAATGGTTTTAGCAGCAGAGGTCGTATGCAGAGTCCCAAACACTAAATGCCCTGTCTCTGCAGCCGTTAATGCTAAGCGAATTGTTTCTAAATCACGTAGTTCACCCACCAAGATCACGTCAGGATCTTCACGAAGTGCACTGCGAAGCGCATTTTCAAAGCTTAATGTATCTTTATAAACTTCGCGTTGATTAATGAGAGATTTTTTACTTTCATGTACGAATTCAATCGGATCTTCAATAGTTAGAATATGCTCGTTGCGCGTGCTATTAACGTAATCAATCATTGCTGCAAGTGTTGTTGATTTGCCAGATCCTGTTGGGCCGGTAACCAATACTAACCCTCGAGGAAATTCAGAAATTGATTTAAAAATATCGGGTGCCTTTAACTCATCAAGTGATAAAACGGTACTGGGAATGGTGCGAAATACAGCGCCGGCGCCCCGCTTATGATTAAATGCATTAATACGGAAACGCGCAAGCCCTTGAATCTCAAATGAAAAATCCGTTTCTAATTTCTCTTCGAAGTCTTTACGCTGTTTATCATTCATTATGTCATAAATAAGACTATGCACATCTTTATGTTCAAGAGCGGGTATATTTATCTGGCGAACATCACCATCAACTCGAATCATTGGTGGCACTCCAGCTGAAAGGTGTAGATCTGATGCATTATGCTTTATACTGAACGCTAATAACTCCGTAATATCCATAAGTTTAACCTTGTTGATTATGATGAATAAAATATCTAAGCATATAATAGACGTTAAAAAAAGAATAGCTTATGCTACTCAAAATGCAGGTCGACCAAACAATTCAGTTCAACTGCTTGGTGTGAGTAAAAAAAAAACGGTAGCTGCCATTAAGCAAGCTTATGAATGTGGGCTTCGTCAATTTGGCGAAAATTATGTGCAAGAAAGTATTGAAAAAATAAAAGAGATCCGATTAGATTGTGATCTTGAAAATGATATCGTCTGGCATTTTATCGGGCCGCTTCAATCAAATAAAACACGTCTTGTTGCTAGTCACTTTGATTGGGTGCAAAGTGTCGATAGAATGAAAATTGCACATCGTTTAAATGATCAACGTCCGCAAACATTCAAGCCGTTAAATATATGCTTGCAAGTCAATGTGAGTGAGGAGCAAGCTAAATCAGGTGCTAATTTATCCTATGTACTTGAACTTGCAGCACAAGTGAGTATTCTGCCTAATCTTATCTTACGTGGTATAATGGCAATTCCTGAAAAATCAGATAATTTAATTGTACTACAAGCGCAATTCAATACTATGCATGCTCTGTTTCAGACACTTAAAGAAACGTACCCTCAGGTTGATACGCTTTCGATGGGCATGAGCAGTGATTTACAAACAGCGATCAAATGCGGTAGTACAATGGTTAGAATTGGTACTGATATCTTTGGCTCAAGAAATTAACAATGCCATTGGCATTGAAGTTTATTATCAAATAGAAAGCATTTAAATAAATCAATTTCCGATCAAAGTTACTGTATTTGTAGTACTTCATCTGATTAATTATGTATCGGGAGAATTAACGTTCCCTTTAAAAAATTTTCAACGAAACAATGGCTTATTTTAACCAGTATCATGGGTATATTGATTGTCATTAGTAAAGGTAAAGAACGATGCAGCATAAAAAAATAGCCTTTATTGGCGCAGGTAATATGGCATCAAGTATTATTTATGGTATTGTGAAAGATGGTTATCCTGCTGATTGTATTTTGGCTTGCGCCCCAAGTTTGAACAATACAGAAAAATTAGCAGAGAAGCTAACGATAAAAACGAGCCAGCATAATCAACGAGCAGTTTATTGGGCTGATGTTATTGTTTTAGCGGTTAAACCTCAAATAATGGCAGAAGTATGCCAAGCAATGATTGATGATGGAGCGAATTTTGAAAATAAGCTGATTATTTCAATTATTGCTGGGGTTTGTGTTGATCGTCTCGTATCGTTATTAGGCAATGTTGCGATTATCCGTACTATGCCAAATACACCTGCTTTAATTCAAAAAGGAATGACAGGGCTTTTTGCACCGCCTAGAGTATCAAAAGCCGATAGAGATTTTGCTACTAATTTAATGGATGTTGTAGGTAAAACACTTTGGGTTGAAAAAGAGAGTATGATTAATGCAATTATTGCAACATCAGGATCTTCGCCCGCCTACTTTTTTTTGTTTATGCAGGCCATGCAAGAAAAAGCCGTTGAACTGGGATTTAGTTCGCAAGAAGCGCGTCTATTAGTGCAGCAATCGGCAATTGGAAGTGCTGAAATGGTTGCCAATAATACGCATTTGAGTTTAGCAACATTACGTCAAAATGTAACCTCTCAAGGTGGCGTAACGGCTGAGGCAATAAACCTAATGTCAACATTTAAAGTGCCAGAGTCTATTAAGAAAGCAATGCAAGCAGCAGTAGATCGTGGCAAAGAAATGGAAATTCAGTTATAATTCTTCTTTATTTTTATTGATCACTCATGTCTATCTTGCAAGAGACATAAATGCTCTAGAGGATTGCAAGACTAGATTTTCAAGACAAACACCAGTTAACTTTTAATTTAACATAAAAGAGAAATGAATGAATGCAATTAATTTTTTAGTCGATACTATTTTTGATATATATATTATGCTTGTGCTGATCCGCGTTTGGCTGCAAGTTGCCCACGCTGATTTTTATAATCCCTTCAGCCAATTTGTTGTCAAAGTCACACAACCCATCGTCGGGCCGCTTCGACGAGTGATGCCAACTGTTGCCGGCTTGGATTTAGCGGCTATTTTCTTTGCTTTTTTCGTTGCATGTTTAAAAGTGTTTGCGCTAACCATGATAAGGAATGGCTTCTTTAACTGGCAAGTTATTTTAACCTCTGGTGGTATTGTTTTAATTACAGCCGTTTTTAAATTAATTTTTTGGGTATTAATACTGCGTGCAATATTAAGCTGGGTGAGCAGGGGAGATAACCCGATTGAAGCGGTTATGATTCAATTATCTGAACCATTATTATCGCCTGTGAGACGTGTTATTCCACCGATTGGTGGATTGGATCTTTCAATGATAGTCGTATTAATCGCGCTACAATTTGTTGAGTATTTGACCAGCGATTTGATTAATCGTTTGATTTCATAGTATGCTTTATTGCCATACTACTTCAAAGTAAAATTTCAGATCCGATAATTTATATGAACGGGCACCATCAATTTATTAAGCATAAATTGCCTGAACTGATGGACAACTTTCTAAAAATATAAGGGTAGAACAATGAAAAAGATCAAAATATTAATTATGCTTATGCTTTTCATGAGCGCTTCATTATTTGCACAGTCACGCGAATTTGGTAATTTAGAAGTGAGCTATACCGCGTTACCTTCAACATTCATACAGGCTAACATAGCTAAAACCTATGGCCTTCAACGTAGCAAACACATTGGTTTAGTGAACATTACGGTACGTGATAAATCTAAAAAATTAAAAGCACAAAAAGCGACAATAACCGGCACAGGAAAAAATCTTATTGGCCAATCAATTCCACTTAAATTTAAAGAAATTACTGAGGGTGATGCAATCTATTATATTGCGCCGTATCAATTCACAGATAGAGAAATGGTCAATTTTGATATTCAAATAAAAACTGAGAATAAAAATAATAGATTAGTATTTAAGCATAAATTTTATGTCGAATAACAAAGCTTACAATGAGGAAAAAATGGGTACTTGCTACGGGTAATAACGGCAAGGTCAAAGAAATGAGCGAAATATTAAACAGCTTATCGATTGAAGTGATCCCGCAAACTCATTTCAAGGTATCAAATATTTCTGAGACAGGCACTACATTTGTTGAAAATGCCATTATCAAAGCTCGCCATGCAGCAAAAGTAACAGGACTTCCTACAATTGCGGATGATTCGGGTTTAGAAGTCGATTATTTACTCGGTAAGCCAGGTATTTATTCTGCACGTTATGCAGGTCAATCTGCCAGCGACCGACAAAATATTGATTTACTTCTTGCCCATCTCAATGGTATAAAAAAACAACAACGTAGGGCTCGTTTTCGCTGTGTACTTGTTCACATGCGACACCACCTTGATCCAACACCTATTATTTGTCAAGGAACATGGGAAGGGCGAATAATGGATGCTCCAATTGGTAATCGCGGTTTTGGATATGACCCAATTTTTTGGGTGGAAAGCGATCAATGTTCATCTGCACAGCTTTCTAAACAACGCAAACATGAATTAAGCCACCGTGGGCAGGCACTTACATTATTAGTACACCAACTTAAAGCGGAATTCGGTTAATCAGTGTTGCAGCTCCCACCATTAAGCCTCTATATTCACATCCCTTGGTGCATTGAAAAATGCCCTTATTGTGATTTTAATTCACATAAATTACAAGGCGATATTCCTGAACGTGAGTACCTACAAGCTTTAATAGAAGATCTTAAACAGGATTTAGTTTATGTTCAAGGTCGCGAATTATGCTCTATATTCATTGGTGGTGGCACGCCGAGTTTAATTTCTGCTGATGGTATTGAGCGTTTATTAAAAAATATTGCAGTACTTATTCCGTTTAGAAATTCAATTGAAATCACGCTAGAAGCAAATCCTGGGACAATTGAAAATAAAAAAATATGCGATTTTAAAGCGGCGGGAGTTAACCGATTTTCTTTTGGCGTACAAAGTTTTCAGCAAGATAAATTGACACATCTTGGCAGAATCCATGATCCTCAAGAAGCGAAAAATGCGGCGATTAATGCATTAAATGTCAAAATTAACAGTTTTAATCTTGATTTAATGCATGGATTACCATCACAAACCCTAAGCGATGCAATAAGTGATTTACAAACCGCTATCGATTTAAAACCAATGCACATTTCATGGTATCAGTTAACTGTTGAGCAAAATACCCCATATTTTTATTCTCAACCAATACTACCTAATGATGATTTGTTATGGGATATTGAAGAGGCTGGACAAAAATTATTGGCAGAAAATGGTTATCGGCAATATGAAATATCAGGTTATAGTCAACAAGGTTTTGAATGCGAACATAACTTAAATTACTGGACATTTGGAGATTACATCGGTATTGGTTGTGGAGCCCATGGAAAATTCACTCTGCCACTTGAACATAAAATAATTCGCACCACAAAAATAAAGCATCCTAAAGGTTATTTAGATAAGCAACGTTCTTTTTTAAACAATAGAATAAGTGTTGTTCGAGGTGAAATTGCATTTGAGTATATGATTAACCGTTTAAGGTTATTTCAGCCAATTACATTTGATGAATTTAAATCATATACAGGGTTAATCCTCAAGGATATTGATCAGCCAATTACTCGCGCAATTGATAAAAAATTACTTGTAAAGTACAGTGATCACTGGGAAGTTACCACACTTGGCCATAGGTACCTAAATGATTTAATAAACTTATTTTGTAACCATTCAGCGTAATTTAATGATTACTCTTGATTTTTATCAAATTCTGGCAATTCGTTTTTGAATAATAGCGCCATAGGTCCACTAGAGCTTACTGCTTGCTACCTGCAAGAGGACAAATAACCACGGATCCTACAGTGCTTCATCGCGCCTAATTCACTTTGAAGGCGGCCTAATATTTGTTTGTGTACTTTGTCATGTGAAGATCAGGCTCAAGAAGTTTATTGATACCTTCTCTACCATAAAATGTAACACATCATCTGCAAAATTAATAAGCCGTTCAAGTAAGTTTCTAGCGTTACTTTGTTTTATTCTTCTTCTTTTATGTACCCTATTTGCTTGTGTTGGTGCGGGACATTTTACTTCTCTTTCTTTTAATGTTTCATGAGGCTGCCCTGAATTTCATAGCCTGTGTTTGATCCTCCCAGTTATCAACACATTTCACTTTTCCGTTTTTATGAACTAAAAATTAAAGGATCTTTTTAGCCCATACTTCTTTATCTTGCTCCTAAGCACATGTAAACTCACGCAATTGATGGGCGTTATAAAGAGATTGCTGAGATTCTGTGTGGCAATAATAAGGTTTTCAGAGATCATGGTACAAAACACCTTTGAATTGGGGCGACATTTCAATATCGTTTATTGCTTCTGTACTGCGCTTTTTATGAGGGTAATAAAAAGTTCACGCTTCATTTGAAGTCACGTGTAGCCAGTGATCCTGATCTGCAGTGTTGATCCCTGTTTCATCAATATGTGCAATTGTCGCGCTGACCAATGCTTTTACTTATTTTTTCAAAATTACTGAGGGCTTCGTAAACTGTTTTATTAAAATTATAGATTGAGACAACACTAATTGCGATACCTAAATAGTGATGCCCATTTTGCCAGAAAAAATGAATTCACGCGATGGTAAGGTAATAATTGGTATTGCGACATGTACACGATATGCCTCTTAAATTTATCGCCATATCGTACTGTTTTAGGTGCACTATCAGGCAAATCATCGCTGTGTTTTTTACCCGTCTCCGTGTTGATTGGCGCATCAGACTGATATTCGGTGATAAATGTGTTGGCCTCAATGTCGATGATTTTTCGCTTTTTAATTTCAACCGTCTCATAATTGCGCTTTGGCAATTTGCCGATTTGACGTTGTATTTCAAAGTAACATGGATATAACGCAGTTAATCATCGACAGTGCCATTGCAATTTGACTGCCTTGGTGCATTTCTATTGGTTTATATTTACCTATTTACCTATCTGACTTTTAATTTTGAGGTAACAAAGGTATAATTATTAAAATAGTTAACCTAAATTCTAGATAGGCAATACTCACAGCTACCGCAATTTAATTGTTTTTGTTTATTTTTAGCTATCTTTGTTAAATTGACTTAATATAGTCAATTAATTTGTAATGTTAATGACAAAAATTCAATACTGTGTATCAATGGCTGCCATATTGATGACTATTAATACAAGCAAGCTTAACCTGAATTATAGTTATATCAGAAAACTTTCAAGGCACCAGTAATTTATCTTAAAATAGTAGGATACATTACGTATTGCGATTTGTATTAATGTAGGAGAAGTACATGTTTAAACGAAATATGAATATTGCAGATTATGACCCACAATTATGGTCGTCGATAACTGATGAGATGGCACGTCAAGAAACGCATATAGAACTTATTGCTTCGGAAAATTACACCAGTCCACGCGTCATGGAAGCACAAGGTACTCAGTTAACCAATAAATATGCGGAAGGTTATCCAGGTAAGCGTTATTATGGTGGTTGCGAGTATGTTGATATCACGGAAACGTTAGCGATTGAACGTGCAAAATCATTGTTTGGAGCTGATTATGCAAATGTTCAGCCACATTCAGGCTCTCAAGCCAATGCGGCTGTGTATCAAGCACTTTGTAAACCAGGTGATACTATTTTAGGTATGAGCCTTGCGCATGGTGGTCATTTAACACATGGGTCACACGTTAACTTTTCAGGAAAAATGTATAATGCAGTGCAATACGGTATTAAAGCTGATACTGGCGAGCTAGATTATGATGAGGTTGAACGGCTAGCGATTGAGCATAAACCAACGATGATCATTGCTGGATTTTCTGCTTATTCTGGTATCGTTGATTGGGCTAAATTCCGTGAAATTGCTGATAAAGTAGGTGCTTACCTGTTTGTAGATATGGCGCATGTTGCAGGGTTAATTGCTGTGGGGCTATACCCAAATCCAGTGCCTTTTGCTGATGTTGTGACAACAACAACACATAAAACATTAGGTGGTCCGCGTGGCGGTTTGATTTTAGCAAAAGTAAATGCAGATCTTGAAAAGAAACTTAATTCTGCTGTATTTCCTGGTGGTCAAGGCGGCCCTTTAATGCACATTATTGCTGCAAAAGCTGTTTCATTTAAAGAATGTGCAGAGCCTGAATTTAAAATTTATCAACAAAATGTGTTAGATAATGCAAAAGAAATGGTTAAAGTCTTTCAAGAGCGCGGTTATAAAATCGTGTCTAATGGTACTAAAAACCATTTATTCTTAGTCGATTTAATCGCGCAAAATATCACGGGTAAAGAAGCTGATTCTGCACTTGGTTTAGCACATATTACGGTTAATATGAATTCAGTACCGAATGATCCACGATCTCCATTTGTAACCTCTGGTTTGCGTATCGGCACCCCTGCGATCACGCGACGTGGTGCAAGTATTGAGGATTGTGCTCTGTTAACATCATGGATGTGCGATATACTTGATGTGATTAAAGATGAAGAAAAATTAGCAACAACGATTGAAGCTGTTAAAGTAAAAGTTGCTAAATTTTGTAAAGCGCATCCGGTTTATGGTTAATCGCATCATGTGACTGAAAAATGTAACGTCTGTAAGGTAAGTTATTAACCAACGCGCTCTCGATAATCATTCGAAAAGTAAATAACACAAAAAGAGTATTTAATTTGATTTTGGGGGCGTTGTACTGATGAGTCTCCACCTCAAGATGCAATATCACGTACGAACTCGATAATGATAATAGGGCGTAAAATATTCGAGCTATCAACTATTAGATGGGTTAATCCTTTTGTGGCTTTCCTGTAAGATAATGAGATTGCATACGAGTAATCTGAACTCCTCATTTTAAATTGCAAATTGTTTTTTTAAATGAGCAAAATTCTCAAAGGTCACAGGTACAAATCTATTTACAGTTATTTCCCATCCCCAATGAGCATTCGAAACTTTTGGAGTGCACCTGAATCTTCAAGTAAACTATTCTCAATGCTGCAGGATTACGATTAAAGTTAGTCATTATAAAAAAACAAGGATGCACATAAAGCAAGCAACAGTCAACGTCATTATCAATTCTCATTATAGGCTCTGACAACCCGACTCCCTTGTTTAATTTCGGAACTTTTGCTTTACTCTGCGACTTGAAAGCCTGTGTTGATTTAACATCTTCTATTTGACCGTGCTACAGATCTAATAATGGATTTCTAATGAGACAATTTGAGTCATGTAGGCAAACTGAGGTAATGCCATACGTAATTTCATATGATTCGATTACAATGATGGTCTTATAGACATTTGACGTAAAAGTGCAAATTCAGCAAGGGAAATAGTACCAAGGTGCTCGGCATAAAATTGCCCTCTCGATGATTAACTGCGTTA
>JAGLDN010000353.1 GCA_023145575.1 Psychromonas sp. | reverse complement strand
AACAAAGATCAACAGCCCCTAGACTTTTATAAAAAATCATAGATAACCTATCTCATATTATATTGACTTATAATTCGGACATCCGTCATGATGATCTATGTATCATAACTCTTTTAACTCAACTGATGAGCGCTGTATACGATACTCATGTTACATTCAGATGTTTAATCAGAACTTACCTCAGCTATCAAGTAAATTTAAACAATTTAAAATTTATACTTAGCGCGAAAATTAAGAATTAAGAATTAAAGTCTTTACTTTAATTGCATACTACCTTGACACAATTTATCATGTCGACTGTTTTCATTGAAGCCGCAAGCGTTTAAGTATGCCATTCATTTCATTGCATTTTAACATAGAATTAGCTCAATGGAATTAATTAATAGATGAAGGAAAATTAAATGAATAAAATAAAAAGTAAAATAATATTTACTATTATCTTCTGTACAGCAATCAGTTTGTTTATTGTTGGAAATGCCTCCGCACAACCTTCCCCTGATAACACTCATCAACATCGAAAAGATTTTAGCCAAAAATATACTGATGATCAATGTCGCCCATTAGGTTTATTTAAAGAGAAAGGAATGAATGTTCCTTATTGTGATGTCTATGATACTAATGGTCGTGAAAAAATGGGTGCCAATCACCCTAGACGCATTATTGGATATTTTACTTCAGGGCGCAATGGTTTAAATGGTCAACCTACCTATTTAGCATCGGATATTCCATGGCATAGCATCACGCATGTTAATTACGCATTTGCTCATATTGATGCCGACCATAAGGTATCAATTGGAGATGTAAGTGATCCAAATAACCCAGCAGTTGGCATGACTTGGAAAGGAGATAAAAATGCAATGGATCCTTCATTACCTTATAAAGGTCACTTTAATTTACTGTATAAATATGCTAAAAAAAATGGAGTTAAACTGATGCTCTCAATTGGTGGATGGGCTGAAACTGGTAGTCACCTTGAAAAAGGAAAACGCGTACTAGACGGCGGGTTTTTTAACTTAACCGTTAATCCACAGACAGGTGAAATCAACCAAGATGCAATTAATACCTTTGCGACATCAGCCGCTCAATTCTTAAAAAAATATCATTTTGATGGAATAGATATTGATTATGAGTACCCAACATCAATGTCAGATGCAGGAAATCCTGTCGATTGGTCTATCTCAAACAAACAACGGGGTAAGCTTGCTGCTGGGTATGTAGCACTCATGAAAGCGCTTCGTATTGCGCTTGATAAAGAAGCAATTACTGATCACCATTATTATTTATTATCCGTTGCCGCACCTGGCTCAGGCTACCTGTTACGAGGCTTCGAAGCATTCCAGTCACTGCAATATTTAGACTATGTAAACATTATGTCTTATGACTTCCATGGCGCATGGAATAACTTTGTTGCCCATAATGCAGCGCTTTATGATACAGGTAAAGATCCAGAAATCGCCGCAGCTAAAATCTATAATGGTCCTGATGCTAAATATTATAATGGACAAGGTTATTTAAATATTGATTGGGCATATAGATATTTCCGCAATGCACTGGCAGGGGGGCGTATTAATATTGGGCTGCCTCTTTATACGCGCGGAATGCAAGACGTTAAAGGCGGTAACCTTGGTTTGGGTGGGTTATCGACATTAGCTGATCAAAGTAAATGTTACCTTGGCACAGGTGGTAATTTAGGACCAGATGCATTAAGCCCCAAAGCAAATGCACCCTGTGGGCATGGTGCACAAGGAATCGATAACCTTTGGTTTGATGCTGACAAGAATGGCAACGAAATCTTTGGTGGCGTAAATCCGTTATGGCACGCAAATAACTTACGCGATCATTTACCAATGCCTTATCTCACTGCTTTTGGTCACGATCCATCAAAAAAAGAAAATACATATACGGGGCATTACCAATCATATTATGATGATGTTGCACAGTCAGCTTGGTTATGGAACCAAGAAAAAGGTGTATTCTTATCAACTGAAAATACAAAATCTTTCTCAGCTAAAGTACAATATGCTATTGATAAGGGAGCTGGTGGTGTCATGCTTTGGGAATTGGCGGGTGATTATTCAACACCCAAGCAAAATGGCTTAGGTTATTATTACTTTGGTAACACACTGACAGATATAGCCTATGAAATGATAAAAAATGCGCCACCCTATGGTGTTAAAGCAGGTGATGAGAACTTCCCTGAGCAACAAAACAAACTTGATGTGGGTGTTGATCTTGTTGGTTATTTACCAAAAGGAGATGATAATTATCCCATTCAAATTGCTCTGAAACTAACAAATAACTCTAACATTGATCTAACGGGCGCTAAAATTACTTTTAATGTATCACCAGAGGTGCCTATGAGTACCGCTATTTCAGATACATTAAGACCTTATGCAGTACCAACAGGGCCAGGAATTGTAAATTTAGTAGATATGTACTCAGGTGTTACTTGGTCAGTTGTTCACCTTGCTAAATCGGGACAGGCAATGGGCAATGTCGGTGGTTTATCTGATGATTATCATCGTTTTGCTGCACAACTTAAAGGGAAAGGTTGGGGCACTGCGGATTGGGGACCTGGTAAAACTATTTCGATTGCACTGCGCATTTACATGCCAATGCCAGTGCCCACTAACTTCACTTTCACAGTGAACGATAAAACATATGGGCGAACCGCCGAGCGATAGTTAACATCTGATGCAGTAAGTCCCCAAATAGGATACTTACTACATCAATGCATAAAAATGGTATAACTATTCAGCGTAATTATACCAAATAACTCTTGACATAGCGATATTCCCGTTACCAATCAAAATGAAAAAATCAGCAAGTACTGAGGTAAGAATATGCTATACCCATATAACGTAAAAGTGCAAATTCAGCAAGGGAAATAGTACCAAGGTGCTAGGCATAAAATTAAAGTATATACCCATCACACCTGAAGATCTTCGTTTCAGGACACCTGAGTAATTCATGTTCAATGCGCAATGCTCCCTTCGATAGGGTTAAAAAAAGACTTTGACCCTTTATTGTTATTCACTTTTTGAGTATTGCAACGCAAAAGATGAGTTACTTAAGTGTCCCTAAAAGGCGAGTTTTAAAGGTGTTATTGATTTT
>JAGLDN010000352.1 GCA_023145575.1 Psychromonas sp. | reverse complement strand
ATTGAAGCCTTACGCCTAGTGCAGGCCTCAACTGCGTAAAATCAGTTATTTAAAGAAAAAGGAGCTTTATGCTCCTTTTTTAATCATAAAACTGAATTTATTTTAAAGCAGATTCAACCCTTTTAAAGATCTCAAGTGAAGCCCCACTCAGTGGCTTGCCGATTTTAGAGAATAACAAAATGGCAATCCATGAAAACGCAAAGCCTGGTAAAATCTCGTAGAGATCAAATAACCCACCTGAAAGATGCTTCCAAATAAGCACGGTTGCAGTGCCGACAATAATACCAGCAAGCGCACCAGTGAGATTGATGTTTTTATTATAAAGAGAAAGGATAATAAGTGGCCCAAATGCTGCGCCAAAGCCCGCCCACGCATAAGATACTAGTGAAAGTACTGAGGAATTTGGATCTTTAGACAGATTATATGCAATTAATGCAATAACGATAACCCCTCCCCTGCCCATCCAAACCATCTCTTTATCAGATGCGTTTTTACGTAATACCGCATGGTAAATATCTCGACACAACGCCGAAGATGAAACCAATAATTGTGAAGAAATGGTACTCATAATAGCGGCAAGAATTGCGGCTAACAGGACGCCTGCAATCCATGGGTTAAAGAGCAATTGGCTCAATACAATAAAGACTTTCTCTGGATCATCTAATGGCACACCATTCGAAGAAACATAAGCCAAACCAAAGAAACCAACAGAAACTGCACCAACAATCGAAATGATCATCCATCCCATACCAATACGCCTCGCTATCGGCATATCGTTAGCGTTTTTAATTGACATGAAACGGACTAAAATATGTGATTGGCCAAAATAACCGAGTCCCCATGCAAACAAAGAGATAGTACCAAGGGTTGTTGTGCCTGCAAAAAAATTTAGATGTTTTGGATCAATAGATTGAACCGTTTCAACAGTGTGCCAAAATCCACCATTATCATACATAACAACCACTGGAAAAATGACAAGCGCGAGCATCATCAAGATACCTTGAAAAAAATCGGTCCATGAAACAGCGTTATATCCACCAAGAAATGTATATGAAACAATAACAAATGTTCCGATCATAAGCGATAGATCATAGCTAATACCAAATGTTGCTTGGAACAATTTAGCACCGCCTACTAAGCCTGAAGAAACATAGAGTGTATAAAAAAGTAAAATAACAATGGCCATTAGAACTTGCAATATATGATTATTGTCCTCAAATCTTTTGGATAAGTAATTTGGAATGGTAAGTGCATCATCAAGCGCTTGTGTATAGACACGAATTCTCTTTGCAATATAAAGCCAATTAAGATAGGCACCAAGACAAAGGCCAAATACAATCCAAATACCTGAAAGACCTTTCGTGTACATCAGCCCAGGAAGCCCAAGCAGCAACCAACCACTCATATCTGACGCACCAGCACTAAGCGCAGTTACAGCAGGTCCAAGCTTTCTCCCACCAAGAACATAGTCGCTAAAATTATTGTTTTTAAAATAAAAATACACCCCAATTGCAACCATAAAAATTAAATATACTACGAACGATAATAATATTGGTGTTTGCATATATTTTCTTCCTTTTTGTATTTTAAGGTTTTGTTTTATAGCCATCATACATCGAGATGCAACGACTGTCAGCCCATTATAGTATGATGTAGAACATGACAGTCTAAATACACCTAGTTTTCCTAAATAAGCTGTGTTTTATGACAGAAAGGGGAATGATCCACGCGGTGGAAACAGTGTTCAAGCACATAGGAATGTTGTTACTTGGCAGTTTACTGATTCGTATCCCAATTATATTAAATATATGTTCTAAATTTTACGCAGGTAAAAAATTTATTTAAGGAGTAAGTTATTGTCAATATGTATTTTATTAATGAAACCTAAAACTCGGCAGTAAGTTATTTGTAAGCAATCAATAAACCCACATAGCTATATTTATCCCATGCCATTAAATCGTTATTTGTAAAGCTCTATGTCAATAATTCAGCGAATTGATCATCGTTTTTGGCAAGTGGTAGCTTTTCGATTATATACCCAAGTGACGTAAAATTTCTTTATCAGGCTTTGACACAGACATCAGAGCAACGACAGATATATCAACAAAATTAAAAATATCTACTAATACCCGTGTTACTTCAAAGTGTATTAGGCGACAATTAACTTG
>JAGLDN010000351.1 GCA_023145575.1 Psychromonas sp. | reverse complement strand
GTTGGCACGCAAGAAGAAATTCTTGAAAATGAACATGTAAAACGCGTTTATTTAGGTGAAGGCTTTAAGCTATAAAAAAACATTCTTTATAGTGTAAAAATTAAATACTAAGGATCATTAATTTTGATGAAACAAGGATTACATTTAAAGATGGGGCAGCAACTTGCTATGACCCCACAACTGCAGCAAGCAATAAAGCTACTGCAACTTTCTACCTTAGATTTACAGCAAGAAATACAAAATGCACTTGATGAAAACCCACTATTAGAACAAGACGATGATAGTGGCATCACAGAAGTAACTGAAAGTATCGACACAAGTCAAATTGAAACATCTGAAGCCCTCACTAAGCAAGAAATATCAGATGAAATTCCTGATGATAATACGTGGGATGAAAATTATACTCCCAGCCAGACATCATCAACATCATCAACTGGCCCTGCGTATGAAGGAGAAGATACCGTCTACCAAGGTGAATCTTCTATTTCATTACAAGATCATCTGATTTGGCAAATGCAACTTACTCATTTTAGCTCAACCGATCTCAACATCGCCACGGCAATTATTGATAGCATTGATGAAAGTGGCTATTTAACAACAAGCTGTGAATCTATTCACGAAGCATTATCATCTGAATTTAATGAGAATAATGACGTTGATAGTATTGATCTTGATGAAGTAATGGTTGTTTTAAAACGTATTCAAAACTTTGAACCAGTTGGTGTCGGCGCACGATCGACTCAAGAATGTTTACAAATTCAATTGCGCCAACTTCCAAGCGACACACCTTGGCTCAGCGAAGCATTAATGGTGTTAGATCTACACATGGATCTATTAGGAAATCGAGATTACCGAACGCTTAGTAAAAAAACTAAGTTAAAAGAAAGCCAACTCGCAGAAGTAATGCACCTCATTCAAAGCTTAGAGCCTCGCCCTGGAAACCAAATTGAACCCGCTTCTTCTCAATATATCATTCCCGATGTCTACGTTACAAAAGTCGCAGGTCAATGGCGTGTATCACTGAACCCTGATTGTGATCCTAAGCTATCCATTAACCAAACATATTCAGATCTGCGAAAAAGTGATATTAGCAAAGAAGATTCACAGTTTATCAAAGGCCATTTGCAAGATGCTAAATGGTTTATTAAAAGTTTAGAAAATAGAAATGAAACATTACTAAAAGTATCAAATTGCATTGTTCAACAGCAACAAGCCTTTTTTGAATACGGTGATGAAGCCATGAAACCTATGGTATTGAACGATGTCGCTTTTGAAGTCGAACTACATGAATCCACAATATCTCGCGTCACTACGCAAAAATTTATGCACACGCCTAAAGGGATATATGAACTGAAATTTTTCTTTTCTAGTCACGTTTCAACAGATAATGGGGGAGAATGCTCTTCAACAGCTATTCGTGCATTAATTAAAAAAATAATTGCAGCTGAAATACCCAATAAACCATTAAGCGATAATAAAATAACGAAACTGTTAGAGGAGCAAGGCATTAATATTGCTCGACGCACCATTGCAAAGTATCGAGAGTCATTAGGTATTGCCTCGTCAAATCAGCGCAAACAGCTACTTTAACGCCACTAAAAAGTGACAATAAAATTGATTAGGGTTATGTTTATGACACTTCTTTATAGCAACTTGAGTT
>JAGLDN010000350.1 GCA_023145575.1 Psychromonas sp. | reverse complement strand
CCAGATAATAGATAGCCAGAAAAACAGGCAAGCGTGAGCACGATATAAACAATCAGGATCCCCGAAGCAACTTGGCTCGTTCGCGACTCTTCTTTATCTGACCAGTCTGATGACTCTGTTTGGAATAAACGCATTCCCCCTACATTTAAAAATGGCAGGATAGCAACCCCCATCACGATAAAGCCAACGCCACCAATCCATTGCAACAACGAACGCCACAATAAAATACTTTGTGGCATAGCATCTAAATCATGCAGCACAGTGCTACCCGTCGTTGTAATGCCCGACATTGTTTCAAAAAAAGCATCGGTGTAACTAATATTTTCAATAAGAACAAAGGGTAATGCAGCAAATAAACTTGAAAATATCCACACTGTCGTTGTCAGCAAAAACATTTCTTTCACCCCTAAGCGGGCATGACGCTGGCCTCCTCCAAGGTAAATTAATGAAAATGCACAAATATGTGTAATAACGATAGCCAGTAAAAATTCAAGCGCACCTAATGTATGCGTGAAAAACGCCAATAACATTGGGAAGTACATGAAAACGGCAATCTTTGAAATAACAAGACCCGCAATAAAAAAGAGAGGTCGATAATTCATAAGTGTCGCTCCGACTTGTTATCGTGGATCATAAAAAGAAAGATATTGTGGATCATAAAAAGAAAGGACTTGGTTGAAATAGCTTTTCAATATCGTTGATATACCTTTTATTAACCAAAAAGAGAATAACGTGATCATCGGATTCTATGATCGTTTTATCATGTGCGATTAACACTTCTGTTCCGCGTACGATTGCACCGATACTTGTGCCTGGAGGGACTTTTAATTGATCTATTTGCTTACCCACTACTTTAGAAGTCTCACTGTTTCCTCGTGCGACAATTTCAATTCCCTCTGCCAGCCCTTCTCGCAGTGAATAAACATGTTTCAAATCGGCTTTACGAACATGGGTTAACAGCGCAGAAATGGTCGCTTGCTGAGGCGATATTGCAATATCAAGAATATTACCTTGGATTAAATCAATATAAGCAGTCCGCTGAATAAGTACCATTGCTTTACGCGCCCCCATTCGCTTTGCAAGCATGGCTGACATAATATTTGCTTCATCATCATTCGTAACAGTAATGATTAAATCGGTTTGATCGATATGCTCCTCTGCCAGTAACTCTTGATCTGATGAGTCGCCACAAAAAACAATGGTGTTATCTAAGGTTTCAGATAAGTATTCAGCCCGTTTCGGATCTTTCTCAATAAGTTTAACTGAATTCTCTTTTTCAAGGCGTCTTGCAAGGCTTTCTCCAATAGCGCCTCCACCAACAATCATGATGCGTTTATATGGAAATTCAAGTTTTTGCATTTCACTCATAATCGCTTTGATATTCTTACTTGCGGTAATAAAAAATACTTCGTCACCCGCTTCAATAATCGTTGTTCCTTGCGGACGAATCGCTCTACCTTTCCTAAATATTGCCGCCACACGCGCTTCGATATTGGGCATGTGCTCTTTTAATGCGGATAACGCGTTACCCACTAACGCGCCACCATAATAAGCCTTCACCGCAACGAGGCCAACACGCCCTTCTGCAAAATGTGCAACTTGCAATGCCCCAGGGTGTTCGATCAGTTGAGAAATGTAATCACTCACTAACTTTTCAGGCGCGATAATATGGTCAATCGGAAGCGCGCCACTATTAAATAGTTCTTTTTCATGCATCACAATACTTTGAGAACGTATTCTTGCTATTTTTTTGGGGATATTATAAAGCGTGAAGGCTATTTGGCAGGCAATCATATTAATTTCATCAGAATTAGTTACTGCAATCAACATATCTGCATCTACAGCGCCTGCATCACCTAATATTTGAGGGCTTGATGCACTACCTTGAACAACACGTAAATCAAAACGAGCTTGTAGATCTTGTAAACGTTCACTCGATTTATCGATAACGGTTATATCGTTATTTTCACCGACAAGGTTTTCAGCAAGCGAAGTACCAACTTGCCCTGCACCTAAAATAATAATCTTCATTTTAATACATCCCCGTATTACTCTTTACGCGATATTTTATTAAACGCTTTTTTGTAATTTAGCATAATAGAAACCATCCATTGCATCTTCATTCGGCAATAATTGGCGACCTTTTGCTGCTTTATCATTTGCTAACGGAGCCAACCTCGCATCAGGCGTATTTTCTAAAAAATGGGCTATTTGTAAATCATTCTCATCCGGTAAAATAGAACACGTTGCATAAAGTAAGGTGCCTCCTGGTTTTAGTTTTTTCCAGAGCGCGTTTAAAATATTCTTTTGTAAATCCACCAGCACTTGAATATCACTATCACGACGAAGCCAGCGAATGTCTGGATGCCGACGAATAACGCCAGTGGCACTACAAGGCGCATCACATAAAATACGATCAAACTGTTCACCTGACCACCACTCATCAGGTTTTGACGCATCACCATGAATAACTGTTGCGGATAATTTTAGCCGATCTAAATTATCTTGAACGCGCAATAATCGCTTTTCGTCAAAATCAACTGCAACCATTTGTTTTAATTTAGGCTGTAATTCTAACGTATGCACCGTTTTTCCACCCGGGGCACTACACGCATCTAAAACAAGATCATTTTCTTGCGCATCTAAATAATGTGCTGCTAATTGAGCCGCACCATCTTGCACTGAAACCCAGCCATCTTCAAAGCCTGGTAATCGATAAACATCAGTTGGCTTTTCTAAACGCAATGCATTCTGATTGTCGATATCATTAGAAACAACGCTATTTAGATCGACTTCTTCTAATAATGATTGATACGTTTCACGATCATGATGCAAGCTATTTACGCGGATCCACATCGGTGCTTGTTGATTATTTTCCAGCATGATCTCAGCCGCTTTTTCATTGCCGTAAGCTTGTTGCAAGCGTTTAACCAACCAAGAAGGATGACAATAACGCAGAGTATCTTCTTTATCTGCTTTTGCTACTAATTGATCTTGTTCTCTCAGAAAACTACGCAAAACACCATTAATCATACCTTTTAAAGCTGGTTTTTTAAGTGCTTTTGCCCCATTTACCGTTTCACCGACCGCCGCATGACTTGGAATACGTGTATAAAGTAGCTGATAAATTCCGACTAAAATTAAAAAGTGTAAGTCTCGTTGCTTTCCTTTTAATGCTTTACTCATCAGTGAACGGCAGAAAAAATCTAAACGCGGCAACGTACGTAACACGCCATAACAAAGCACTTGTAGTAGCGCTTTGTCTTTAGGATTGAGATCTTTTTGTGCTGTAGGTAATGCTTGAGAGAGCGATTGCCCTTGCTCTACAACTTGATTTAAAACTTTAGCGGCGCTCGCGCGAACATTCATATTAAAACCTTATCATTTTGAAGAGCGATCACTTTGAGGTGAGATCAAATTGTGCATTAATCGCAAAGAGTGCTTTTTTGCCGTTAAGAATATCTTGTACAGGCATTGCTTTCTTACCTGGAAATTGGAGTACTTCAAGGTTAATAATACCATGCCCCGTATTGACTTGAATCCCTGATTTATCCGCTTGAATGACGCAACCCACTGATTTATCAGATTGAATATTAATAAAAGACGCTTTGTGTACTTTTATCGACAATCCCTCAACCGTAAAATAACTCATTGGCCAAGGGTTAAATGATCGTACACAACGCGCAATAAATTCAGCATCATCAGTCCAATTAATCAACGCTTCTTCTTTGCTTAATTTTTTCGCGTAACTTGCAAGATCGTTATTTTGAACTTCAGGCGTTAACTCACCCTTCGCCAATTTATTAACAGTGTCAATTAATGTTGCAGGTGCTTGCAACGCTAATTTGTCATATAAAGAACTACTGGTTTCATCGGCATCAATATTGCACACTGTTTTACTTAGCATATCCCCTGTGTCAAGGCCTTCATCCATTTGCATTATCGTAATGCCCGTCTGCGTATCTCC
>JAGLDN010000035.1 GCA_023145575.1 Psychromonas sp. | reverse complement strand
ATCATCGATAGGGCAATTTTATGTCTAGCAACTTGGCACTATTTGCCGATCTGACTTTGCATTTTTTCGTCACATGGGGAATGTCGCATCAAGACACAACATTCAACCTAGCACCACGATAGGCTTGACTACCTGCAGCAATCTACGTTGACCGCTCATCTTAAGAACTTATTCCAAATTTCTATTACTGGTAATGGATCAATGTCTAATACTTGCTTTTTAATAATACAAGGTCGATTATTTAATGTTAAGCGATGCGATGCATTTCGGATAGCACAATAAGTATTCACAAGTGTTTTTTCTTCATTTTCTGAGATAAGTTTTGCATTTTTACAGCTTTCAAAGATTCGTAAATTATCTGACCATTGACAGAGGGTAGCTCCAATTTTATGCGCATTGGCTAATACTAGATATTGTGCAATAAATTCTATATCAACCATGCCTCCTCGTGAGTGTTTTAGATCAAACTCATTACATTTTGCTTTGTTGAGGTGGACACGCATTTTTGTTCGCATTTGGCGTATATCTTTTTTTAATTGATTATTATCTCTGCGTGTCATTAATATCTGGTTCCGAACATGGTCAAAATCAGCCAATGTTACACTATCAAAAAAAACCGCACGCGCTCGCACTAATGCTTGATGCTCCCATGTCCACGCATTTTTGCTTAAATATTGATAAAACCCATCGATACTAATTGCTAAGGGGGCTGTGTTGCCAGAAGGGCGCAAGCGCACGTCAAGGTTATAAAGAATGCCTGAATTTGTTCGGGCAGTAAATAGGTGGATAATACGTTGTATGAGACGAAAATAAAAATGCTTATTATTAATAGGTTTCGTCCCTGATGTGTTACCATTGATGTCATTCTCATGTAAAAAAATAACATCCAAATCGGAACCATAACCGAGTTCGAATCCACCCATTTTTCCGTAGGCGATGACGGTAAAACCTTTTCGCTCGGTTCCAATAACATTGCTTGGAAAACCAAATATTTCAACCATTCGATCCCAAGCAAATTGTACAACATAGTCCATAAGCGCTTCACTAAGCTCTGTTAAGTAGTCGCTTACTTTGGTTAACTCAATTGAGCCCACAATATCAGAGGCTGTGATACGTAAAATTTGCATTTGTTTAAATTGACGAAGAACCTCCATTTGCTGCTCCATATCGTCTCTTGGTAGACGTAATGTAAATTGATGCAATTCATTTTTACATGTATCTAGGGCAATAGGGCAATAGAGTTGCCTTAGATCTAGCAATTCATCGAGCAACATAGGGTACAAGGCTAATTGGTCACTAATATGTTCGCTGGCGTTACAGAGCTTTAGTAAATTATTTATCGCATCATCATTTTCATTCAACAATTCAAGGTAAGGCGTCCGAGAAATGATCTTTTTCAATAAATGCGCAATGCGTGAAAGCAGGGCAATGGGCTCATCATAACTCAATGATTTATAAATAATTTTTGGTGCTAGCGTGTTAAGTATCTCCGCGCCTCTTTCCCCTATTGGTTGATTCTTTAATGACATGATCATCAATTGTATTTGATGAGAATACTGGTTTGAAATATCTTCTGTAATAGCATTTTCTTGCAGTAATTGTGCTATTCCATTTTCAGATAAATCGCTACTCCACAAATCTTTTAAAGGTTGCTCGGTTTGGTTATTTGTATACTCTTGATCTGCATCGTCTTTGCCGATCACCCAATTAAATTCATTATGCACGCTTTGCATTTTTTTATTTAAATGTTGATAAAATAATGCCCATGTTTTAAAATTCATCACTTCAATTAGCCGTTGCTGGTCAAGAAGATTTTCTGGGAGCAATTGAGTTTGTTTGTCACCGATTTCTTGTAATACATTTTCAACTTTACGTAAAAAACAATAAGCATCAGCTAGAGATTTAGATCGTTTACGCGGAAGCACATCGATATCGATTAATATTGTTAACACTTTTAGTAGGTTTCTCACTTGCAATTCTACATCTCGCCCCCCCCGAATCAGTTGAAATGTTTGCGCGATGAACTCAATCTCTCGAATGCCTCCTAGTCCTAACTTAATGTTGATTTTTGAGCCTTTTCGACGCTCTTCTGTGCTGATGAGTTTTTTCATCGTTCTGAGTGAATCGATAGCGCTAAAATCAATATAACGACGATATACAAAAGGTTTTAACATTTGTGTCAATTCGTTTTTATAAGGATCTTCATCACCAAGAATACGCGATTTCACCATAGCATAGCGTTCCCATTCACGACCATGATTTATATAATAATCTCCTAATGCTAAAAAATTACTAACCAGTGGGCCTGAATCACCAAAAGGGCGTAATCGCATATCAACACGGTATACAAATCCATCAATAGTCACTTGGTGTAGTGCGCGTATCAGCCGTTGGGCAAGTTTTGTAAAAAATTTTTGATTATCAATCGCTTTCTTTTTCCCCGTTGTTTCGCCTTTTTCTGGATAGATAAAAATTAAATCAACATCAGATGAAAAATTAAGCTCTCCTCCGCCTAGTTTTCCCATTGCGATAATATATAATAGTTGGACGACCCCTTGTTCATTAACCGGCGTTCCTAGCTCAATGCATTGTTTTTTATATAACCAATCTTTTGCTTGTTCAATAAGTTTGTCTGCAAGAAATGAAAGATGAGTCAAGGTTTCTGATAAGGTGGAGGATCCAAGTAAGTCTCTCCAGCCGATCACCACCATATGCTTACGGCGGAACAGGCGTAAAACATGGGTTAATGATGTTTCATCTGTTACCGTCATTAACTGCTTGGTTAACTCCTTTTGAATACTAATGGTGCGGTGCTCTTTAATGAGTAACCCTTCAGATAATATTATCTTTAGTAAATTTGGCTGTTGTATCAACGCATCAGCAATAAAATCGCTTAGCCCTAACACACGCAATAATTTTTTTTTATCACGTTTAGATAAAAAAGAAAGATCTTCTTTTTTATTTAATTGTTCAAAATATCGCAGACCACATTCTGAAATTAAAGACATCATATCACCATGAAAAAGCAGTTATTTTCAATATTATACCCATGTGACGCAAAGGTCGAACATTTGAAAGGCAAATTGTCGACCACGCAGACATAAAATTTAATTCTAATCCGATGTGACGTATAGGCGAAAAACTATCAATAAAATTATAGCGAGCTAATCGGCATAATTTTTCCTTCTCAATGATTAACCGCCATAACACCTAAATAACGAATTTAAAAAAATTTAAATCTAAACTCGTCGTCACAAGTCAACATTTTATCACTGCGCTCATTGATACAACAAGCCATGTCGGTTACTGCGCGGAGTCGGTTTTCAAATACATTAAAAATCCGATCTAAATTTTACACAAAAAAATAGATTGTTAAAGCGTAAGTTGATGAAAATAGCTGTTCAATTTTATAAAACTATAACGAACAGTTAAATTATTTTATGCTGTAAAACAGAAAAGTTATTTATTGTAATTGCTATTATGATGAAAATCGTAGACTTGCGTTGTAACAACCGAAACAGGTGTAACCATTACCCATTATTGATCATGCTGATATTTATAAAATAGAAGGAGAGAGTTACCGCAAAAAAACAAGCTTAAAATAAAACTAATAAATTTCCCAAGTTTATTGACACCGATTGGTCAAAGTAATTGACCTCTGATAGTATAAATCACTTGCGCTTGACTTGTTGCCGCAAGGAGGTTAAATTCAATCTCATATTTGACATTTAATGTCTCTCAAGGAATCTTATGAACATTCATAAAATAGCAACACACTTAAATCAGTTAGTCGCCCATAAAACGGGCGCAGGTTGTAGCTTTGATTGCACGCCCCTCGGTGGTAACATAGATGTTTTACAGGTTAATATCTTTGGCCGAGAAGAAATTCCAATCTTCATTTCAGTAAGCGATAATCAAATTCATTGTATTGCTTACTTATGGGGAGAAGATGAGATCAAAAAAGAACAAAAAGTTAAAATGCTTGAAGCCATGTTAGAAATGAATATCCCTATACCACTTTCATGTTTTGCAAAAGTGGACGATAAATATGTTATTTTTGGCAAGTTATCTACCAATTCAAGCCTTGAAGATATTGAGCTTGAAATTGTGACACTAAGCGATAACAGTATAGAAATTATTAGTGAAATGCAGTTTTATTTAAATTAACTGGGCAATTAAGAGGTTTATAATGAATATTTTTAGGAAAATTATTACAGCAATACGGGGCGGAACGCGTGAAGCTGGCGAAGCTATCGTTGATGCAAATTCAACTCGTATTTTTGAACAAGAAATCCGAGATTCAGAAAAACATATTGGCATTGCAAAACGTAATTTAACGGAAGTTATGGCTAAGCAAATGCAAGCCTCACGTGAACTTTCTCAGTTGCAAGCGAGTATAAAAGAGCATGAAGGTTATGCAGTGCAAGCTCTCAATCAAAATAATGAGACTTTAGCAATGGAAGTTGCTGAAAAAATCGGCGAGCTTGAAAAAAACTTAGCAGATCAGCAAAAATCAAACGAAGGTTATTTAAAGAGTGCAGATCGATTAAAAGAATTAATCAAAAACAGTGATCGCCAGCTAGCTGACTACAAACGCCAACTTAGTATGGTAAAGACGACAGAAAGCGTACAAAAAGCAACATCAGCAATCACTGATAATTTTACGCAAAGCAATTCAAAGCTGTTAAATGCAAAAGATTCTTTAGAAAGAATTAAACAGAAACAAGCAATGTTTGATGATCAGCTAAAAGCCGCAGAGCAATTAAATGTCGATAATAGTGATGATTCACTACAAAGCAAGCTACAAAAAGCAGGGATTGGCGCCCAACAATCAAGCGCACAATCCATATTAGATCGCTTAAAGTCAAAGAAGTGATCTCAGTTGCGAGAGATCATTAATGAGCTGATGTCCAGCAGATTTCTAACATAAAGAGCAAGGCGATTTGCATCAATATGTATTTTTATAAAGTCTCAAAATAAAAAATGACGTGTTAAGAAATAAATTCTTTATTTTAATTCATTCGCGTTAATAATCGAAAGGTAGACTTTTCGATCTTGTGACACATATTATCCTAAAGAGTAAGTTGACTTAAATGGCGGTTCCCTTAGCGAAACTGACAACGCACAAGTAAGTTTTTTAAGCCGTAAAACACAAAAGCCATTTACTGTTATAGGCATGATCTCCATTACGGTAAAAATATAGCAAAATTCGAACAAGACTTGAAAATAATATAACAATTTGCAAATGTTACGCTGTACTTTTAAGCTGAAGCTATACATAATCAAGACTTTGACGTAACGTTATGGATCCAGCTGTGACGTGAAAATGCATTGTCAAGCACTTGCTAGAATGTCAAGAAAAGGCGCAACGAGAAGTAATTGTTATTCACGTATTGATTATTGCTACCCGTGAGTTGACTTTCTAGTCTGCGCACCAACGGGTAAAGCAAATTCAAGGATTATTGAGTTATTCGAATGAATACATTGCAATATTAATTTTCAACCCTAAGTAAGGGAAGTAGATAATGAGTTTTTTAACATCACTCTTTAGCAGAAAAAAACCAGCACCAACTCGTAGACTCATGCAACCATGTGAACTTCAATTAAATGATATATTTACCTTCAGCGATAGCTTTTCGTTACCAAATGCAATGCGTAAACAGCAATTTCAAGTTGCAGAAATAAACACAATTGAGTTTAAATATGATCATTATGCAAGTATTATCGGCAGGGGGGGCTCTGATCATCAAGCTTACCTTAGTTTTCCAAAAAAATTAAATAAACAGGTTCAGCTAAGCCTTTTGTTGACACGAGATCAAGTCGATAAGTTATTTTCCCTTGATGCCTTTGCGGATGTTTTTAACGAGCCGGGCGATGCACGTTTAACGCCATTAACTGAATCTCACCCCTATGGTGATATGGTTGCCGATGAATATCTTCAACAAAATTTTAAGACCTCAGGGTATTTGCATGCGCAAGACTATCGTAATAGTGAACCGCCTCAATTAACTGACGATGAGCATGGCAGAGAATTTGAGTTTTATTCGCTTACCGGTGTGCAAGAGAATCGTTCTGTTCATATCTTTATTTTTGAAAATGGCGATACTGATGTATATCTATCCTCTATTCGCCCCATCAATGAAATATCAGAACTTTGGGAAAAGAATACAAAGTGAAATTATTAAATTATTTGCTCATTTTTATAACCGCGTTATACTGCACTTGGAGAAAGTAACGATTAAGAAAAACGTTATTACAGCTACCGAGAATACTGTTGAATACAAGCTAAATCATAGGAAAAAATATGTCTACAAAGTCAATATTTAAAAATATGTTTGCAAAATCACCCATAAAGCCGATTCAAAACCATATTGATGCAGTGACCGAATGTAGTGAGTTACTTATTCCATTTTTTGAAGAATGTGCGAAGAATAACTGGGATCAAGCAAATGAGATAAGGAAAAACATTTCAAGTTTAGAAAGAAGGGCAGATGAGCTAAAACGTGAAATACGTTTAGTACTTCCTAGAGGATTATTTATGCCAATGGATCGTTCTGAACTGCTTAAGCTTGTTAATCGGCAAGATAAAATTGCCAATAATGTTAAAGATATTTCCGGGCGAGTGTATGGTAGACAACTAAAAATACCACTACAATTCTCTGATGATTTTTTAATCTATACCGCACGTTGCATCGATGCTGTTAAACAAGCACAAACGATGATTCATGAATTTGACGAACTACTAGAGCTTGGATTTAGAGGAAAAGAAGTAGATATTATTACCCAAATGATTCTAGAACTAGAATCCATTGAAGATGATACTGATAGCATACAAATAAAATTACGACGACAACTATTTGCTCTAGAAAATGACCTCAGCCCTGTTGATGTCATATTTTTATACCAAATCATTGAAACGATTGGCTCACTTGCTGACCATGCTGAAGTTCTTGGTACTCATATAGAGCTTATGTTGATCCGCTCATAACATATCAATTAGGATTTATTTATGGAAATTATTGCTCAACATGGTAGTGCATTTATTATTATTGCAGCCTTAGTAGGTTTTTTTATGGCTTGGGGCATTGGGGCAAATGATGTTGCAAATGCAATGGGGACCTCCGTTGGATCTAAAGCATTAACAATTAAACAAGCAATTATTATTGCAATGATTTTTGAATTTGCAGGTGCCTACCTTGCTGGTGGAGAAGTAACCTCAACAATTCGAAAAGGCATCATTAATTCATCTTACTTTGTCAACACCCCCGAACTGCTTATTTATGGCATGATTTCTGCGTTACTCGCAGCGGGTACATGGTTAATTATAGCGTCTTATTATGGATGGCCTGTCTCAACAACACATAGCATCGTTGGGGCTATTATTGGCTTTTCTGCCGTAGGTATCGATATTAATAGTGTTCAATGGGGAGAAGTTTCTGGGATTGTTGGTAGTTGGCTCATCACGCCAGTAATCGCTGGAGTAATCTCATATAACATATTTATGAGCTCTCAAAAATTAATATTTAATACTGATGATCCGATTGAAAACGCTAAAAAATATGTGCCGTACTACATGTTCTTAGCTGGCTTCATACTTTCATTAGTGACCATTACAAAAGGTTTAAAACATGTTGGTCTACACTTTTCTTTCCCAGAAGCAACGGGCCTTGCCGCCTGTATTGGCATGGTCGTTGCTGTCCTGGGTAAACTGTACATCAGCACGATAAAAATAGATCCTCAAGCTGATAAAAATATGCACTATGCAAACGTTGAGAAAATATTTGCAGCATTAATGATCGTCACCGCATGTTCAATGGCATTTGCACATGGCTCTAATGATGTGGCAAATGCCATTGGCCCTTTAGCGGCTGTTGTTAGTCTTGTCCAAAACCATGGAATGATATCTGGTAAATCTCAACTTATATGGTGGATTTTGCCTTTAGGTGGGCTAGGTATCGTATTGGGACTTGCTCTTTTTGGTCATCGTGTAATGGCAACAATTGGTCATGGTATAACGCATTTAACACCAAGTCGTGGCTTTGCTGCAGAACTTTCAGCGGCGATAACCGTTGTCATTGCATCAGGCACTGGTCTTCCTATTTCAACCACACAAACCTTGGTTGGCGCTGTTTTAGGCGTTGGGATGGCTCATGGTATTGCAGCGCTCAACCTTAATACGATACGAAATATTGTTATTTCTTGGGTTATAACTTTGCCGATTGGCGCAGGTTTTTCTATTCTATTTTTCTATATACTAAAAGCAATCTTTAACTAAATAAATATACAAATTGCTTTGTTAGGCTTTAGCTCGGACATTAAAGCTAAAGCCCAGAAGCGGGCGGCGACTAACACCAATCAACAAAGTTATAGCTTACTGTTCATAAACAAGTCGACTTAAAATAACGAGTTAAGAACTAAACTCTTTATTTTAAATCGACCTTTGATGATTAACGTAGTTAATCATCAATAAGGCAATTTTATGCCTAGCAGCATGGCACTATTTGTCTTGTTGCATTTGCATTTTAATGTGTTATGAGTATATATATCTTATCTATAATAAAAACAAAATAGGTGTATCTTGAAAAAATTTAAATTCATAGCCGTTATCTTTAGCTTTATGTTATGTTTCAATAGCTACTCAAAAGTTCTTTATGTCAGTGATAATATTTATATATTCACTCATTCAGGTCCTAGCAGTAAGTATCGTATTGTTGGTAGGATAAAGGTGGGTGACAAGGTTGATCTGTTACAATATAACAAAGCTGCAAAATTTATGGAAGTTAAATATCAAGGCAATAAAAAGGGATGGGTTGCAGAGAGTAACCTACAAGAACTATTGCCAGCTCAAACACTCATTCCAGCTCTTAAAGCACAACTGAGCGCGACGAATAAAAAACTGAGTACCATTCTAGATGATAATAAGGCAAGCCAGAGCAATAATTTAAATAAACTGGCGAGTCAAAAAACACTCATTAAAACTCTTCAAGTAGAAAATGCTACACTTCAAAAGAGTGTTTTGTCACTCAAATCTAAAAACCTAGCCGCTGACCTACTACAAGCGACTAGGGATGAACGAATAAAAATGGAGTGGATGATCAATGGTGGTGGCGTACTTTTCTTTGGCCTCATTCTGGGCATTATCATTCCAAGGCTCCCTCGTCGTAAAAAGAAGAAAGATAACTGGTAAGCAAAATAAAATAGCAATAGTCGTCTTGCTTCAAGATGCGACCTAGGCGACCTTCTCGATGATCACAATAAGACGCAACATGCGATATGCGATTTATCAACAAAAAACAGAGCGCTACACCAAATTGCTTAATGGTCCACATCAGGTATAAAAATAACACTTATTCGGAGGGTGTATACACGTTACCAATCAAAGTGCTTTATTTAGTCGTCAGCTTGGACACTAAACAAAGGCGCAGTTTAATGATCTCTCAACGACTTGTTGCGCAATGATTGCTGATAGTTTAAATAAAAAAAATTTTGTATTTGCTTGTTAACCATTGTTAAATACCACTATGCTGTCCTCTCATTCATTAACAACTTGAATAAATTGTTAGAGTTTAAATAAAAAAGCTACATTTAAACTTTATTTATTTTCTAGCTGTCGTCCTGATGGGCAAGCATTGAATGATAAAGGGTTTGAATATACCTTACGTCACATGAATATATACATGGTACATATAACAATTACAATAAATAGATGATCTGTTTTACTGCCTAAAATAACTTACTTCCCCGTGGCAAGATCCTTAAACAAAACACCCAGTTACATCAATTTGAACCTTGAATTAAACTGCTTTCCTGTGTGAAATTTAGAGCACAGACTTAATGTAATTGGTATATACCCATGTGACGTATCAGACGTCAACTACCTTGG
>JAGLDN010000349.1 GCA_023145575.1 Psychromonas sp. | reverse complement strand
GGTGATCAAGTTCGTTTAAATACGGATGCTACACACAGTAAAGCACGTATTATTTCAGTTGAATCTGAAAATATCACCAAGCAGTTAAAACTCGGTAAAGTAGTTGTGATCGCTGGTTTTCAAGGTCGTTGTGATAACAATAATATTACGACGTTAGGCCGTGGAGGCTCTGACACCTCTGCAGTTGCTATTGCAGCGACGTTAAAAGCGGTTGAGTGTCAAATATACACGGATGTTGATGGGATTTATACAACCGATCCACGTGTTGAACCTAACGCAAGACGACTTGATTTTATTACCTTTGAAGAAATGTTAGTAATGGCAAGTTTGGGTGCTAAAGTTTTACAAATTCGCTCTGTTGAATTTGCTGGTAAGTACAATGTACCGCTGCGCGTGCTTTCAAGCTTTAAAGAAGGCGGTGGTACGCTCATTAGTTATGATCAAAAGGAAAATGAAATGGAATCTCCGATTATTTCAGGTATCGCATTCAATCGTGATGAAGCGCGTTTCACAATCTCAGGTGTGCCAGATAAGCCGTTAATTGCATCTCAAATACTGTATCCAATAGGTAATGCAAATATTGATGTTGATATGATTGTGCAAAATACAGTGGGGGATAAAAAAACAGACTTTACTTTTACAGTACATCGAGAAAATTTTGATGAAACACATCAGTTACTTGAAAAAGTAAAACAAGATCTAGGGGCAACCTCAATTACAGCTAACTCGCAAATAACAAAAGTTTCAATTGTGGGTGTTGGTATGCAAAATCATCCAGGTGTAGCACAAACAATGTTTAAAACATTAGGGCATGAAGGTATTAATATCCATCAAATATCGACCTCAGAAATTAAAATATCAGTGTTGGTTGATGCTAAATATATGGAGCTCGCAGTGCGATCTCTTCATAAAGCATTTGACCTTGAAAAAGAACCCGTTGAGGAAAAGTGATTTCTGAGAGATTTAGCCGAAAATAAGGGTGTACATTGTAAAGGCTTAGATCATAATAAGACTTTATGGAAAAGAAAAATAAAATAAGGAATATAATATGTTGATTTTAACGCGTCGTGTAGGCGAAACTTTAATGATTGGTGATAATGTTACTGTGACCGTTTTGGGGGTCAAAGGTAACCAAGTACGTGTTGGTGTTAATGCGCCCAAAGAAATATCAGTTCACCGTGAAGAAATTTACATGCGCATTCAAGCTGAAAAGAATAACAGTTAGTATTGAGCGAACAAATAAAAAAAAGGAGCGGAAAGCTCTTTTTTTTGATCTAAATATTGTCTCTTGTGTGATTAATCAGCAGTTAATTAAAATTGCTTAGAAATAGTTTGACTTGTTTTGATAAGGACGTATTATTAGCGCCACAAGACGACGGTGGGGTGGCCGAGTGGCCGAAGGCGCTCCCCTGCTAAGGGAGTATACCCTTATCCGGTATCGAGGGTTCGAATCCCTCCCTCACCGCCAAATTCAAAAGCCCCGCGAGGGGCTTTTTCATGGCGAAACCAAAAGGCG
>JAGLDN010000348.1 GCA_023145575.1 Psychromonas sp. | reverse complement strand
CCCACTCAAACTTACTGATATTTTTATCTGCTTCATCAAAGTTAATACCTATTAAATAAATATCTTGTTTGAGGGCTAAATATTTTTCAGCATATTTTTTATCTTTGATTTGTTTAAGCGCTTCACCCTTGCCCATTTTAAATTCGATAATATAGATGATGCTGTTTATTTTAATGGTTAAATCAATATTCCCATGATTAGTGACATCTTCACCAATAATGTCACAGTCTAAACTTTGCAGGTAAACATAAACTAGTGAGGCATAAAAGCCTTCATATTCAACCATTTTATTTTTACGAAAATTGTTATGTGCTACAGATGCAAACATTGATGTTAATGCTATTTTAAAATTATTAATTAAATCAAAAGCAATCTGCGTTTTATCAACATACAAGTAGTCATCTTCAATGACGCTACTAAACGTTTGAATACCGATTGGTAATTTTTGAAGTTGCTTAACGTTGCTCATATTACCTCCTTTAACTCTCAATTTAATCTTTTTTATGATATTTGCTTTTACGTTTAAATTATATCTAATACACGTTATAAAAGGGCTAAATAAACTATTTCGCCCCTTCCCATTCTTCATATTCGACGCTATTTATGTTTGCTAAAATTGGTTTGAAAATAGTGAATGCTATTTTTTCAAATTCGGGCCAATTATCTTCTAGGTTGTTGAATGCGCGTTGAATGTAGGGATCATTGCTTTCTGGGAATCCTCGTTCGTTATTGAATATAATTAATGCGGCATTTTTACCTTCCGTTCGACTTTCGCATTGTAAATCGTCATACACGAAGCAATCAGGCTCGACACTGTGAACTAACTCTGCCCAAGCAAAACAGCTTTCCACAAAAAATGGCGCTGGACTTTGTAAACCTTCGTCATAAAAATGAAGTAACTCCCCTAATCGTTGGTGGGCAAAATCAACGGGCATTGCTTCAAAGAAAATGACATTTTCTTCACCAAATAAAGTTGAATTCAAATCTTGAATATGTGCGATACTGTAACAAAGATGCTCCACCCAAAGCGTTAAGATATCTTTGCTTTTTATTTTTCCTGTTTTTCTTCTAATAAGCCCATTGACACAATGTTCGGTCAATTCACCGAGTAATTGCTTCTCTTGTTCGGTATCTTTATCAAAACAAATTTCAACATGAATTGCTTCTAATTCATCGACAAAATAATCTTTCACTATGCAGGCTAAATCTTGCATATTTTGTAAGTTTTGATTAAAAATAAGGGGGGCAAATTCACCTAATGGCAATTCTCCCTTTGCTTTAAGCTCAGCAAATAAGGCTATTTGTGATTTCCCGTAAAGCGCATGTTCAAATTGTTGTTCTTTAAGTTTATATTTTTCAAGACCATTAAGTAAAAATGGCTCATTATCATCAAGTGTGCCTTCTTCTAATTCAAAGTAGACCCCTAAACGTTGCGTGAAAAAGAATTTACAACTGTGCTTTAAAAAGTTAATTAATTGCTTGATCTGCACCTCTTTTATTTGCTCGTGAGCTAAGACTATTTTTATTTTTTCATCAATTGGATCACCTTTAATTTCATTATCGCGAATGGCTGGCCACCATTGATTGTTATAGGTTTTAAACTGACCTGTATAATAAAATCCGCTAAAACTTTGCATAGGATATTGCTGATGGATAAAGTTTGATAAGGCTTTTTCAGCCCGATCACTTGCATCCTTTTGAAATGCTTTTAAGGTAAATGATTGCAGGCAGTAATTAAGTAATTCCCTGACTAATACCGAAGCCATTTTTTCACTGTTATCATTGATATTGCGTCCGACATAACTGATATAAAGCTTATCTTGTGCGGATACTATTGCTTCTAAAAATAAATATCGGTCTTCTTCTCTTCGCGATCTATCGCCACGTTTACGGTGGCCAGCCATTAAATCAAAACCAAGTGGCACTATATTTCTTGGATATTGTCCATCATTCATTCCCAGTAAACAGACAACTTTAAATGGGATTGAATGCATGGGCATTAACGCACAGAAATTAACCTTCCCCGCTAAAAATCGCTGGCTGTCTAATGCGGTTAATAAATGCTTTTCAAAATGTTCAATTAACACAAACAGCGACAATGTTTGCGTATATTGCGCCGCTTGAGTATGTGTGACTAAGCTATCAATTTGTTTTCTGATACTACTTAATAATGCGCTGTTATCTTCATCTTCAAAATAAAAATTTTCCACGAGCTGATAAATAAATAATTGCCATTGTATTGCAGTATGATCTTTCGTTAATGTGCTTTCAAGTGAAATCAATTCATCAATAAAATCAATAAATCGCCCTAGCAAATCACCTTGTAAACCTTGTACTTCGTCATAAGCTGAAATACCTTCAAACATGCTATCGCCCATTGCAAAGCCAAGTAACATGCGTTTCAAACCAAATAACCAACTGTTTTGAGTCAACTCGGGCAAATCCCATTGTAATGCACTTTTGTTATGTAATCCCCAGCGAATACCACTTTCATCAATCCATTTTTTAAGTAAAACAAAATCAGACTGGTTAATTTTAAAACGATTTAAAATAGCTGGCACTTCGAGTAGACCCAACACATCTTCTCTGGTGTAACGCGTTTGATTTAAGTTAAGTAAGTGTAAAAAACTCATTAAGATAGGACTTTCTTGCTGTGCACTCACATCAGAAATTGTAAATGGAATTTTCTGCTTCCAGTTTTGATGATCACCTTGCGATCCCAATCCTGAAAAAACGGCCTGCACATAAGGCGCATATAAATCAATATTAGGCATCATCACAATAATGTCTTTCGGTGTTAAATTGCGATCTTTTTCAAATAGCGATAACAAGTTATCATGTAATATTTCAACTTCTCGCATCACACTGTGCGCAAGATGAATGCAGAATGAATCATCATTATCTTTAATCACAATGCGCGAACTCGCGTCTAAATCAAGTGGTAAGCTACTGTCTTGTAACGCCAAAATATCTGCTTGTAAATGATGCAATAAGCTATCTCGATCAATATCTACAAACGCATCAATTTCATTTTGCTCTAAGGTATAAAGCTGATAAAGAAAATCACGCCCCATTTTTCCCATTGAAGCGAGTAAAGGATTACCAATTTCTGCTTCAATATCTTCACTTAATGCCCATGATTTATGATCTTCATCTTTTTGCCAACTTGTGTCTGCTAGATTTTCAATTTGACCTTGCTGAACACTTAATTTAGGGCGCAATTGTGCAAAGCGTTTTGCTAATAGTTTAGGATCAACAATATCGCCCCAATAAAATTGGCATGGATTACTTAATAAAAAATGCACATCACAATGTTTAGCAAGCCCTAATAAGGCTTGCAAATAAGCCTCTGGCAGTGCCGAAACCCCAAAAATAAAAATTCGTTCTGGCAAATGTTTCAACGTTTTTTGTATTGCTAGTTTTGCTAAAAATTCTTTATATAAACCTGCTCCATGATAAACCTTACCGTTCGATGAATAACAACTTTCAATTTTCGCAGATAGTATTTTCCATAATTTAACTTGCCAACGTTGATCGCCTAACCATCGAGGCGTTGATTGTGAATTTTTATTTTCCCACGTTGATATTTCTTGATCGCTCGCAAGCTCCCACGCATCTATCCATTCTGGACGATAAACTAAATATTGATCGAAAATATACGCTATTTTTTGACTTAATTGATAGCGTTTACGCACTAAAGTATCATTTTCTAAATATTGATTCAATTCGGTAAAGTCTGGATCATCAAGATATTCTGGCAGTGTTTTCATTATCTGCCATGTCAACGACATTTTGTTAAAAGGGCTCTGATCGGGGATATCTTTTAAAACATGCTTGAATTGCTGCCAAATAAAACTGGCAGGTAATGGATAGTCGATATTGGTTGCAATCCCTGTTGCTTGTGCAATTTCTATATTCAACCACTGCGCCATACCCGGGCTTTGCACTAAGACCGTTTCATTTTTAAATGGATCTGCTTGTGGATTTGTCTGAATCAAGGCAACAAGCAGATCTTTTAAACAATTCAATTGATTAGAATGGTAAACATGAAACATAAATGCCCTTAATTTCCCATGGTTTCTATCTGAGGCGGATAATTATTATACCATTTTCATTCGCGCCTATTGCGCTTTTAAGCTTATTTTAACAAAAATTTGTAACTACTTTTTGTATACCCATGTGACGTAAAGATGCTTTGCCCACCATTAGCTAGAATGTCAGGTCAAAGCACAACCTTTGCTCGGTATTATTTAGCCGTCTTTGAACTTCGAAACTTGAGTACCTAAATCATGCCTCGTTTGAAACAATGCTTAATAAAAAAATTCATTTCCCCTTGTTGTATTATTTAAAATAAAGTGAAATTATATTCTATAATTGATTAACTTGTTAAAAAGTAGTATGAATTTCATCCCCCTAATTTTTTAGCACAACCAATTATAAAGAAGAGCAATTAAATAATTTCTGCTTTTCATTGCAAATAAAAATGTTTATTTTTAATTACAATAAATAAAATCATTGATTTGTTAGCATAAGCATAAGCATAAGCATACATGATGTTTGCGCTTTTTTATTTTTGTATTTTTTCAGTGTAATAATGATAATAAATGCGGAATGGTTATTATATATTCTGTGTGCTATCTTTAAAATTTACAATTTCAGCTATTTTTTTTCATTCTCTAATAGCTCCAACACAAGTCGAATTTAAACTCAACTGAGTACGTTGTTCTTTTTTTCTAATTTTCCTTTTTTGAATATATTATCTAAATAAGAATAAGGTTGTTAAATTTATTGTTTAAGTTTCTTGAGGTATTATAATATTTACGCAAAGATGCAAGGTTAGCTACATACTCGACAATTATTATGAAAATATAATAAGGAGGAGCATTTAATCTATCAGCACATGATGTTAATGGCTCCAAGTTCAGGTTAATTAAACATGCTGTAAAATTCTAGATTGGCAAAATGCGCTGGTTCAGCATATGCCCAAGTGGCTTTGTTACCGTGTAGGATCTGGTTGCAAGTCATTACTTTATATCCCAGATGAGTGGCACCATCGCCAACCCAGCGCCAATAAGGAGTAGAATCCTTGCTCCTATCATTTTCAGATAGAGGCCACCATGCCATACCAATAGTGGAATTAATACAACAATTGGTTTCCCATCCCATGACAACAAGATGGGTAATCAAATGTTCTTTTAAATCCTTATGCAGACAAGTTCTTCGAAACGCATTATAAAAGGGCTTTCGTATAGCGCATTGTTGCCCATTGTAAAGAGCCTTTAGTGATGTACGTGTTATGTCATAAGGATCCTTCGGCCAAGCAGATTCTGCTAAGTTGCTAATTGACCAGACACGGCAATTCATACTCTGCATATACATCAAAAGCTTTTGTTGGCACGTTGTTACGTCATTCCGCTTTAGTTTGTCATTTAGTGAAGATGAATTTCCCTCTGTGGCCACATCGTTTTCTTCGTCAATTATCAACAAGGCAATATTTTTGTTGGGATCATGCATAAGTTTACTAAGTGCAGAGAAGAGACTACCAATTTTGTACATAATATTTTCCTTTTTTTATACTAAACGCATTAAGTATTTGATTTAAATTTTACGTAGAAAAAATGGCGTAATTCAAGGGACCGATTCAACTCGGAAGTGCATAATCGTTAAGCCGCTAGTGCCCGCATATGTTTCACCATCATTTCAAATGGTGTTTAGAATAATATCGATTTTCTTTGCCTATTGTTCAACAAAATTAAATTGCGTTTTACCGCGCCTCGTCATGGATCAGTTTAAAGTCAGTAGATTTGGCCAATATTGCCGTAAAATCCCATTCATATTTTCATTCAATCCGCGCTGCCATGAGCAGTATGGATCTGCAAAAAATAGCCACATTCAAGCGATTCTGAAACCTCTTTATGATATGCAAATTCTGTACCATTATCAGCAGTTATGGTTAAAACCAAACCTTTAAAGGGGCTAATAATTCAATCGTGGTATCTGTTACTGTTCGAGCTGATTTATCGAAAATTCGCTTAGTTTTAGTGTAACGAGTGAATCGTTCGACAATTGTAAGCAAGGCGCCACTATGGCTCTTTCCAATAACTGAATCAATCTCCCAGTCTAGAACGCTTGTATGGATAATACATCCATATTTTTTTATTCTTTTTAACCCAGTTTATGTAAAGTGAGGCCCAAGCTTTAGCAACAACTAAAGCCTTTTTATACGGCAGTTCGATTGAACAAAGGATCCTCTATTGAGAGACCGATAACAAGATGGAGCGCTGTATATACCCATGATACTTCATAATGCAATGTCCAGCTTTAGCTCGGACATCACATCAAAGCATAACAGCAGGTATCTCAACGTTTAGCAGTCGCATTTACGAAGGTATCTTAATGATTTATTGTTTACTCCATTTTCGATGTTATAACGTAGGATGGGTGTTTGAGCTAAAGCACCAAAGGGTGCGGATAATTACACCAATTAGCGTTGTTATAACTTAACGTTTCAAAATAAGTCGACTTAGCATGACTAGGCTTCAATTTTACGCCTAGCGACTTGCCACAATTTGCCTTGCTGACTTTGCAATATAAGGTAACATAGGTATATAAAGGGTCACAGGTTGGTTTTAGCTAGTTTAAAATTAAAAAAACAGTTTATTTTAACTGTTGTTAACAGGATTATGATAATGTCGACTGTTTTATTTGGTTATTTTGGTGCTAAAAGTCATCAACAAAGTGAATTTACTGCTAAAGAAAAAAATTTATTAACACTTGCTGTAGCGGGTGCTGAGGAGCATTTATTTAAAGCAATGCAAGCGTGTTTTCGTAACTTTGAAGAGGATCTTGATGACATATACAAATGGTTCGGGGATATTTCCAAGGAATTCATCATTTATTTAAAGAAAATGATCTATCAATTGCATTCTATTTTTACTGATCCAGAAATATTTATAAAATTTATTGATGCACGGGGACAATACTACCATCCCTATCCGTGGCGGTTACCCATAGACGGTATACCTGATTTACGTTATAACGAACTTGTTTTAGAAGGTGGGAAAAGAACAAGGGTTGACGATTGCACCAACGGTTTTGTATATCCTCTCTCTTGGCAAGACCTAAATAGTAAATTGTTTTCGCATGCAGGCTCAGTGATCAATATATATATTGCCGACAATTGTTTTGAACCGAGTTATAGCTGTAAAGAGAGAGCACGTTTTATCTTGCATGAGGTTTCGCATAAAGCAATATCTACAGTTGATTATAGGCTTATTCCAATCAACGCACATCGAATTGAAAGTTTTATGGTAACTGATGAAATAGATTGCCTATGTTTAGCGATTACAGATCCTGATGATGCCAAGAGAAATGCCCAATGTTGGGCATACTTTCTGTGGTGTTTTTAGATGACATGCTCACTTGTTTATAGCCAATCAGATAGATATCTTGATTTAGGGATAAATACTTCTCTGCGGATTTTTTCTTTAATTTGTTGTGTGCTTCACCCTTTTCCATCTTGGATCCAAGGAGATAAATGATGTTATTTATCTTAATGGTTAAGTCGATATTGCCGTTATTTGTAACATTTTCACCGATAATATCGCAGCATGAACTTTTCAGGTAAACATAAATGATTGATGCTTAAAAATCCTATTATTCATGCATTTTGTGTCTACAATCATTGTTGTATGCGATTGATACAAACATTGCCTTTAATGAAATATTTAATGCGTCAAGCTGGGCATTAAATAGCGCATCATACAAGACACTCAGGTAAAATTTTCATAATATGCCATGTCATTGACATTATATTAAAGGGGTTTTGTTCAGGGAGATCAGATAAAATAGTATTAAATTGCTTCCAAATAAAACTGTCCGGTGACGGAAAATCAATATTCGCAGCAATCCCCATTGATTGTGCAATTGCTAAATTTAACCACTGTGCGACTCCAGGACTGTGCACAATTACGGTTTCGTTCATAAATGGATCTGCTGGCCGATTTTTCTACATCAATACAATAAGTAGGTCTTTTAAACGAATTAATTGATTAGAATGGTAAACGTGAAACATAAATGCCCTTAACTTAGCCATAGTTTCTACCTGAGGCGGATAATTATTATACCATTTTCATTCGCGCCTATTGCGCTTTTAAGCTTATTTTAACAAAAATTTGTAACTACTTTTTGTATACCCATGTGACGTAAAGATACTTTGCCCACCATTAGCTCGAGTGTAAAGTCAATGCACAACCTTTGCTCGGTACTATTTAGCCGTCTTTGAACATCGAAACTTGAATACCTAAATCAGGTCTCGTTTGAAACAATGCTTAATAAAAAAAATTTATTTCCCCTTGCCGTACAATTTAAAATAAGGTAAAATTATATTCTATAATTGATTAACTTGTTAAAAAATAATAATATGGATTTCATTCCCATGAATTTTTAGCACTACCAGTTATAAAGAAGAGCAATTTAATAATCTCTGCTTTTCATTGCAAATAAAATCATTGATTTGTTAGCAATACAAAAGCACAAGCATTAATGATGTTTGTGCTTTTGTGCTTTTGTGCTTTTGTATTTTTGTATTTTTGTATTTTTTCAGTGTAATAATGATAATAAATGTGGAATGGTTATTATATATTCTGTGTTCTCTCTTTAAAATTTACCTCTGTTACTTCAAAGTGCAAAATCAGCAAGATAAATTCTTCTGATATTCTTGCTTGATGGACTGCTATTTCTCATTTTTATGATGCTAGAGCTACCGTGATCAACAATCAAAAAGACAATAACTATTATCTCCTCCATCTAATTTATTGTTTTAAAATGGAATTAAAAAATGAATGTATTCTCACAGTTACAAAAAGTTGGTAAGTCTCTCATGTTGCCCGTCTCTGTACTACCAGTTGCTGGTATTTTACTCGGGATTGGTAAGGCTAAATTTGCTTTTATACCTCATGTTGTTTCACAATTATTGACGAACTCTGGTGGTGCAGTCTTTACGCACATGCCGTTGATCTTTGCCATTGGTGTTGCATTAGGTTTTACGAAAAATGATGGTGTCGCAGGTCTAGCTGCCGCTGTTGGCTATTTTATCATGTCGGAAACGGTTATCACATTATCACCTGAAGCCGACACTGGTGTGCTTGGCGGTATTGTCGCAGGCTCTCTTGCCGCTATTATGTTTAAACATTTCTACAACATTAAGTTACCTGACTACTTAGGCTTCTTTGCGGGTAAACGCGCAGTACCCATAATGACAGGTCTTTGTGCAATTCTTTTGGGTTCGATTCTTGCTTTTATTTGGCCTCCAATCGGTGAAGGTATTCGCGATTTTTCTTATTGGGCGGTACATCAAGATCCTGTGCTAGCATTTGCAATATTCGGATTTGTTGAACGTTTACTCATTCCTACAGGACTACATCACATCTGGTATACGGCTTTCTACTTTGAAGCGGGGACTTGTACAGGTCTTTCAGGAAAGGTGTTACATGGTGTTGTTACTTGTTATTTATCTGCTAATGATGCAAGTCGGGCGGCGGGAAATGGCTTTGGTCAATTAGCGGGTGGTTATCTATTCAAAATGTTTGGATTACCAGCTGCTGCAATTGCCATTGGACATGCGGCTAAACCTGAAAATCGTGCTAAAGTAATGGGTATCATGATATCTGCTGCTCTGACATCTTTTTTAACCGGCATTACTGAGCCTGTCGAGTTTTCATTTATGTTTGAAGCGCCTATATTATATGTACTAAATGCTGTATTAGCGGGAGCCGCATACGCTATAACCAATCTATTGGGTATAGTACACGGCATGTCATTCTCAAACGGATTCATAGATTTCATATTACTGTCGGGGCACTCTAAAAAAATTGGCTTACTCATTATCATTGGCTTTATCTACTCTGCAATTTACTATATATCGTTTCGGGGCCTAATTCATTTATTGAACCTTAAAACCCCAGGACGTGACGATGAAGAGTTTGTTGAATTAGTGAAACTTGGCCAATACGAAATGTCAGAAGCCCTTGTTAAAGCATTTGGGGGCAAACAAAATATAGAAGATCTAGACGCCTGTATCACTCGCCTACGGATCACGGTGAAAGACTCCAATATCATCGACAAAGTTGCACTTAAAAAACTTGGCTCGAAAGGTGTTGTTATTTCTGGTAACGGAGTTCAAGCTATCTTTGGTACTAAATCTGATAATTTGAAAACGGATATGGAAGTGTTTATGGCACGATAATATTTGTTTGTCTAATTTTCTTCGAATTCAGGTTAGTTAACCTGAATTCGAGATTACCAACATTCCCCACCACTGATATTGTTAGTTAATTTTTAACCTGTCTACTTTTTATACCCTTTTTCATTAAAGGTACAAAATATAACAAGTGTTGAGGTAAACTGATCCTAGTCGCAAAGCTCCGCTCATCATAGAGATGATCATCAAACGACGCCTTACCTTTGTATACGAGCTGTCGACTAAATAAAACACTTTGATTGGTAACGGATATATTCGCTTACAATAAGCACAATTCTGATAAAACTACGCGTTCCAAACCTGCTATTTTAAATATATACTCAAATGACATAAAGCTTAAAAGTCAGATCTGCGAATTATGACTTGATCTGAGATTCTAACTAAATCCAGACATTGCTTTTTTACGTCACATGGGTATATACCCTTGTAACTTCAAAATGCAACGTCAGATCGG
>JAGLDN010000347.1 GCA_023145575.1 Psychromonas sp. | reverse complement strand
CCAAGTTAATTGTCGCCTAATACGTCATATGGGTATAAGCAACAGCAATCAATTGGGCTAAGTCGAGGTGGTCATACGAGTAAAATTCATTTGCCTGTCGAATTAATTGTTACAGGCGGTGAAGTACATGATAGTCAAGTTGCTAATGAACTGATTGATTTATTGCCTCAAGCTTATTTTATTATTGCAGACAAAGGCTATGGCAGTGAAGAAATTACAGATAAAGTACGAGGGCGTAATTCAACACCAGTAATACCCAGAAGGAAAAACTCAAAGACAGGTAATGCTGATATATACCCATGTAACGTATAAATTCTTTGTCAGGTTCAAGCGCTATTTTAACTGCATAATATCAGTTATTCAAAATCCTTAGTTGTGCTATTTTTTGATAATATAGGTAAAATACGGCTTACCTTGTCAAAACATTCTTTATATTCATGATCTACTTTTGAATCTGCGACTAAGCCCCCACCTGCCCAGCAATAAATTTTATTCTGATAGCACAATAACGTGCGAATAGAAATATTCATATCCATATCACCCTGAGCATCAATATAACCAATACTGCCGCAATATACGCTGCGTGAATGAGGCTCTAACTCTGCGATGATCTCCATTGCTCGTATTTTTGGCGCGCCTGTAATTGACCCTCCTGGGAAACATGACTGAATAAGTGTCTCGGTTGAATGTGTTGGCTTTAATGTACTAGTAATTGTACTGACAAGATGGTGAATAGCAGGAAAACTTTCGATTTCAAACAGAGCAGTAACTTGTACGCTACCCGTTGTTGACACCTTACCGATGTCATTGCGAAGTAGATCAACAATCATAAGGTTTTCTGCGTGATCTTTTGGCGAAGCAAGTAATTCAGCTTTACTTTTTTCATCTAAACATTGGTCACTAAAACGAGGCCGAGTACCTTTAATTGGTTTGCTTTCAATTTTTTGTCCCGTTAATTGTAAAAACCGTTCGGGAGAAAATGATAAAACAGCATGAGTTGGCAGGCGCAGAAAAGCCGAAAATGGTGGCGTATTTTGTAATAACAGCAGTTGATAAGCTTCAAATTCATCGCCAAGGTAATCGGCTTTAAAACGTTGAGCTAAATTTACTTGATAACAATCGCCCGCTAAAATATAATGTTGCACTGTGGCAAATTTATTAGCGTATTCGGCTTGGCTCATATTTGAAACCCACGGAGATTCAAGCGAAAAGTTGGTAATGACGGTTGTGTTATGATGTATATTCAACAGCCAATTAAGTCGTGTGTTAAAGTATTCCGATAAAGGTGTTGTAGATAAGCTATGTTTTCTTACAACAAGAAAAAACTGCTTATCACGATTATCATAAATAATCGCCCAATCATAAAAGCCCAATACCACATCTGATATGTCAATATTTTTTGTCCGTGTTGTGTTTTTTATAAATTCAAACTGATAGCCTAATTCATAATTTAATGCGCCTAAAACACCCCCTGTGAAGGGTACGTTAAAGCAATTAGTAGTTGCACTTTTCTCATTAAACAGGCATTTCCTAATGCGATGGCAAACATCTAAAACATTTTCCTGCACACTCGGGCTAATATCAATGCCTTCAATCGTTATTTGCGTATCTTTACTTTGCAACGTCACAATGGGATCAGCACTGTAAATAGACCAGCGACTATTGATATGGTTTAAATCTGCAGATTCTAAAAACACTGACCAATTAAGCTGACTTAACTTGCTTTTGATGTATGAAAAGGAAGATTCTGTAAAATTAATCGGTTGAATTAAAATAGTTTCGTTATCATTTGTCATTATTTTGAAGTTTGTTGTAGTTTTTTTATGAAAAAGGTAGAGATAAATGATTAACAAGACTAACATTCTAAACACTTTTTACCAAAATAATTATAACTCGGAGTTTTAAATGGTAATAATAAAAGAGCAAGACTTCATTAATAGTGTTGCGAATTCACTTCAATTTATTTCTTATTATCATCCGTTAGATTTTATTCAAGCAATGTATAAAGCCTATCAAGCAGAGCAAAGTCCCGCAGCAAAAGATGCCATCGCTCAAATTTTGATAAATTCACGCATGGCAGCGGAAGGGAAACGTCCAATCTGCCAAGATACAGGCATTGTGACTTGTTTTGTTAAAATCGGCATGAGTGTTTCTTTTGACACTGAATTAAGCCTTCAAGAACTCGTTGATGCAGGTGTACGTATCGCATATTTAGATCCAAAAAACCCATTAAGATGCTCCATTGTGGCTGATCCTGATGGGGCACGCAACAATACCAAGGATAATACACCGAGTGTTGTGCATGTTGAGATAGTTAAAGGGAATAAAGTTGAAATAATGATTGCCGCTAAGGGGGGCGGCTCGGAGAATAAATCAAAAATGATCATCCTTAATCCCTCTGATAGTGTCGCTGATTGGGTTGAAAAGACAGTGCCAGGTATGGGCGCTGGTTGGTGTCCACCAGGTATGCTTGGTATTGGCATTGGAGGTACTGTTGAAAAAGCGGCGATTATGGCTAAAGAATCATTAATGCAACCTGTTAATATTTTTGAATTAAAAGAAAAACAACGCAAAGGTGGGACGTTAAACACAGATGAAAAATTACGTCTGGAATTAATGGATAGAGTGAATGCGCTGGGGATCGGGGCACAAGGGCTCGGTGGATTAACGACTGTATTGGATGTTAAAGTTAAAAGTTGTCCAACACATGCGGCTTCTAAACCTGTTGTAATGATCCCTAACTGCGCAGCAACACGGCATATCCACTTCACACTTGATGGCAATGGGGAAGCGAATTTAAAAACACCTCAACTTTCTCAGTGGCCAGAAATTACCAGAGAAATAGGTGAAAACACATTAAGAGTTAATGTTGATACGCTGCAAAAAGCGGATATTGCCTCATGGAAAATTGGGGATACCTTGTTGCTATCTGGTAAAATTATGACGGGACGAGATGCTGCCCATAAACGGATTCAAGAGTTAATTACATCTGGCAAAGGACTTCCTGAAGGTCTTGATTTTAAAGGTAAATTCATTTATTACGTTGGCCCAGTTGATGCGATAGGCGATGAGGTGGTCGGTCCTGCCGGTCCAACAACTGCCAGCAGAATGGATAAATTTACAGATTTTATGCTTGAAGAAATGGGGTTACTTGGCATGATTGGAAAATCCGAACGGGGTCAAAAAACTGTCGATTCAATTAAGCAAAATAAATCGGTATATTTAATGGCAGTTGGGGGCGCAGCATACCTTGTATCTAAAGCAATTAAAAAAGCAAGGGTTGTGGCGTTTGCCGATCTGGGCATGGAAGCAATATATGAATTTGAAGTCGAAGATATGCCTGTCACAGTTGCAGTTGACAGTGAGGGAAATAATGCGCATGATCAAGGTCCTGCTATCTGGAAGTCTAATATTTTAGAAATGCATAAGAAGTTGTTGTAAGTTTGATTAATTAAAATAAATAGTCTTTCAATGTTATTTTTTTAAAATTAACCACTCATTGATTGGATATTTTGCAAAGACCGCTGTTAAATATAGTGTCTTGCATTTTGTCTTTGTAATTATTGCAAGTTAATTTAATATTATCGGAATAAAACGTTGTAAGAGTCAAATCATTAATAAAATTTAAAGAGTATAAAATGTTTGAAACAATAAGTATGGCGGCAGCAGATCCTATTTTAGGTTTGACTGAAGCGTTTAAAAAAGATATTCGCCCAAATAAAATAAATCTTGGCGTTGGGGTTTATAAAGATGAAAATGGTCTTACACCCATTTTTGAAACTGTAAAAGAAGCAGAAAAACAATTGCTTGCACAAGAAACGACAAAAAGTTACTTGAGTATGGAGGGGTTAGCAAGCTATGACGAAGCGGTCCAAAAATTGTTATTTGGAAAAGATTCGCTAATTATATCAACAAATAGGGCGCGAACAGCACAAACACCTGGAGGCACAGCTGCATTAAGAATTGCTGCCGATTTTGCAGTGAAAAATATAGGAGTTAAAAAAATCTGGATGAGTAATCCTACTTGGGCAAATCATGGCAAAGTATTTTCAAGTGCAGGGTTAGAAATTGCGACTTATGATTACTATGATCCAATGACTAAAAAAATGGATTTTGCTGCAATGATTTCTTCATTTCAAAACATTGATGCAGGTGATCTTGTCTTATTTCATGGATGTTGTCATAATCCAACAGGGCTTGATCCGACATCTGAGCAGTGGGAAATATTAGCAAAGCTTATTGCAAAGGCTGGCGCTATTCCCTTTTTTGATTTTGCATATCAAGGTTTAGCTGTAGGTATTGAAGAAGATGCGCAAGGTTTACGTATTTTTACACAATACAATGATGAACTCTTAATTGCTAATTCATTTTCGAAAAACTGTGGTTTGTACAATGAACGTGTCGGTGCCTTAACGATTGTAGCGAGTGAACCTAGTATTGCTAAAATTGCCATGAGCCAAATTAAAATATGTATTCGCTCAAATTATTCAAGTCCACCAGCACATGGCGCTGCAATTGTTTCTATTATTTTGCATGATCCGAAGCTTTATGCTCGCTGGATTGAAGAGGTTGCGATAATGCGCGAACGAACAAAAAAAATGCGCGCACTTTTTGTTAAAACACTAAAAGAAAAAGGAGTTCATGATGATTACAGCTTTATCTGTCGGCAACAAGGCATGTTTTCTTTTTTAGGATTATCTGTGGAGCAAGTATATCTTTTAAAAAAAGAATTTGCTGTCTATCTTATGGACTCTGGACGCATTACCGTTGTAGGAATGACTGAAAATAATATGCAATCGTTATGTCATGCAATTGCTAGCGTACTTCAACTACAAACTGTCTTTTAATTTTGTCACTCTTTTATTTTAAGTTTATAACTCATGCTCGTTCGACATTTAACATCATATCTGCAAATTGTACTTCGATATTAGACATGAAATTGGAGACTATTCGTTTTCGATCGGAAGGAAAATAACGATATAAGAATTAACGTGTTTCGTTAATTCTATCGCCAAACGATTAGGGCGCTAATAATTGACAGATCAAATGTTGTTCATTTTTTAGCATCTAGGTAATACTTGATATTGAAGTGATTCAGTATAAATAACGAGAATTATTATTTTATCGTATTTTTACTACTGAATAAGGGATTTATGAATAACACAATGATCAAAAGTTCTACTTTTTTAAATAAATTAAAAAAAATCCCACTTAATGCGAGTGATGTGACTTGCTTATTGGCAACGACTTTATTTAAACCTGAGCTTTTATCGCAAATAAAAAAAGCGAAAAAGCGAATATATCTAGCAGCTTTATACCTTGAAGCAGATGATGGGGGAGCTGAAATTTTAGAAGCGCTTTATCTTGCGAAAAAGGAGACACCAAGTTTACATATTTACATTTTTGTTGATTACCATCGTGCTCAGCGCGGGTTAATTGGAGAAAAACACACAAAGAATACAAATGCAACGTGGTATCAATCATTTGAAAAGTCTGGGAAGTTCGGTGTTAATATTATTGGCATTCCAGTAAAGAGCAAAGAGGTTTTTGGTGTTCAGCACATGAAAGGGTTTGTTTTTGATGATATCGTATTTTATAGCGGTGCAAGTCTTAATGATACTTATCTAAAGCAACATCACCGCTATCGTTATGATCGTTATTGGTTAATCAATAGCAAATCATTAGCAGACAGTATAATTAACTTTTTTGACACTGAAATTTTAAGCAACTCATGTATTGCGCCGTTCAATGTTGAAAATATCAAAACACTAAAAGAGCTTAAGCCCTTTCAATGGAAATTTACTCAATCACTTAAAAAAGCATCATTTAAATTTGATGAAAACATTGATCAACTAAATAGTAATCTTGCTGTGACGCCGCTTTGTGGTCTTGGCGCAAAAAATAATGTCCTAAATGATGTTATAATAAATTTATTAGAAAGCACACAACAACAAGCTGTTATTTTTACCCCTTACTTTAATCTTGATAAAAGTATCGCAAGAGCCTTCGAGCAATTGCTTAAGCGAGGCTGTAATTTGACCATTATCGTTGGTGATAAAGTCGCAAATGATTTTTATATTGCCGATGAAAATAAATTTTCCACAATTGGTGCATTACCATATCTTTATGAACTTAATTTGAAATGCTTTTGTAAGAAACACAATAGCAATTTAGCATCAGGTCAACTTGACGTTAGATTATGGCTTGATGAAGAAAATAGTTTTCATTTAAAAGGTATGTCTTGTGATAATCGTTATGTATTGATTACTGGACACAATTTAAATCCAAGGGCATGGCGACAAGATCTTGAAAACGGCTTACTTTTTGATGATCCGAAACAAGTATTAAAGCCATTTCTTGATGAGGAATTATCTACAATTTTAAAAAACACTAAAAAAATTACACATTCAGGACAAATTGAAAGTTTAATGCATTACCCGATAAAAGTTCAAAAAATAATAAATAGAATGCGTAGGGTCTATGTAGACAAATTGATCAAAAGGATCATCTAATGATTTTCATTGGCTATGCATTTATTGGTGCTATTGCAGGGATCCTTGCTGGAATCTTCGGTATTGGCGGAGGTATAATTATTGTGCCTGCATTATTATTCGTTTTTACAATTATTGGTTTTCCTCATAATATCGCGACACATATTGCTGTCGGGACATCCCTTTCAACAATCTTATTTACCTCCCTCGGATCTATTCACGGGCATTATAAAAGTAAAGCAGTTAATTGGAGACTTGCATTTAATTTAAGTGTCGGAATGTTCTTCGGTGGAATGGTCGGTGCTTTATTTGCTAATTTTTTATCAGGGGATATGTTACAACGCATCTTTGCTATTTTTTCATTTTTAACGGCTGCTCAAATGTGGTTTTCATGGAAACCTAACGCGACTTGGCAGCTCCCCAAACCCTTTGGACAAAAAGTAATAGGTGCTGTTATCGGGACCTTTTCAGGTCTTTTTGGTATTGCCGGTGGATCGCTTGTCGTTCCGACGCTAACTGCGAGTAAAGTTAAGATATCCCAAGCGATTGCAACCTCAGCCATCACTGGTTTTCCAATGGCAGTATCTGGCACTATTGGCTATATATTTCTAGGCTGGTATCGAACTGATCTCCCAAAATACACTATTGGTTATATTTATTTGCCTGCCTTGTTTGGTATTGTTATCACCAGTATCATTTTTGCAAAATTTGGCGCTACACTTACTCACCGCTTAGATGGCGCAATAGTAACTAAATTATTTGCTATATTACTGTTTATTATTGCTATAAAACTTGTTCTTTAACTATAATTGATTATTAAACAATCATTCGCATACAAAAAGTAAAATAATGATTGAATTCATAATTTTGATCGGTATAATTTTCATATCGACTTAATGTTACTAAATCGATATAAAAACAATGGTAGGCTTCTTGGTTTCTCGCATTGATAATTTATTAACCTGGTCAGAGCCGGAAGGCAGCATCCATAGTAAGTGATTCAAGTGCCGAGGGTTTGTTGGGGAGTCTGCCACCAATGTTTGTAATGTTGTAGTTTTAACAGGACTAAATGTGTTTATCTACAAATCTAACTTCGATGCATCCCTCAAAGCAAAACACTATCTCCCTAAATACTGGGGCGCTTGGTTTTCAATTGCCTTACTCTATTTATTTACCTATGTACCCATTAAAATACGCGATCGCTTTGCAAGATTTATAGGAACGCGTATCTATCACACTAAATTATTAGCTAAACGAAAAAAAATTGCATATACAAATTTATCACTTTGCTTCCCTGAATATACCGATCAGCAAAAAGAAGAATTAATGCAAGAAAGTGTAGTTGCCGTTGCACAAATAGCGCTTTCCATTGGTGAAATAGCGTTTCGAAGTATAGCTTTTTTTGAAAAGCGCATCAATTTTATCGGTGAGCACTATATAAAAGAAGCAGAAGCGCAAGATAAGGCAATCATTTTTTTATCGGCTCATTTTTACGGAGTAGATTTTGCAGCAACTGCGGCAATTAGTGCGCGTAATTATCCACTTACTGGCATGTTTAAAGATTACAACAATCCTGTTTTTAACTGGTTTACAACAAAGTATCGTAAACGGTTTGGCTGGTCAACTGGTAAAGGAATGTTATATCATCGAAGTGAAGGTTTTAAACCGATCATTAAAGCTTTACGAGAAAAGACGCACTTTTATTATTTGCCCGATGAAGATCATGGGCGTGAAAATAGTATTTTTGTGCCTTTTTTTGCAACACAAAAAGCAACACTTACGATCACACGTCGGGTGGCAAAATTAGGAAGAGCTTGTGTCATTCCAATTTATACCTCTTATAATGAGAAAACCTCACAAATTGATGTTATTTGTCATGCACCTTTGCAAAACTTCCCGACAAACGATGAAGTAGATGACACGCAAAAAATTAATGAAGCATTAGAAAAGTTAATCAATGAAAATATAACACAATACATGTGGACACTAAAATTTCTGAAAACACGTCCAGATGAAGGTGAAAATATTTATTCATAAGATTGCATTTTCATTAGTATTATTGTGCATTCAATCTCTTACCTGTGACACGGATACTCTCATCACCGAGCAAGTAAAGGTAGCTTGCCAATATTTCATTTGGTGTTTTGAGTAATGAGGTATCTTCTGCAGGGAAAGCTTTTGCACGCATAGATGTTCTTGTTGCACCAGGATCTATTGCGTTAAATCGCAATGTACTGTTTTCATATTCATCAGCCAAAGTTTGCATCATTCCCTCTGTTGCAAACTTTGAAATGCTATATATCCCCCAAAATGCGCGCCCTACAGAGCCAACAGATGAAGTAGTAAAAATAGTTGATGCGTTCGTAGCAGCTTGTAAGACTGGGATCATTGCTTTTGTCAGCATATATTGCGCGGTTACATTTACTTTTAGTACTTCATCCCAGTCAACCAATGCAATTTGCTCAAAAGGACCGAGTACCCCTAATAAACTTGCATTATGAACTAAACGATCAAGCTTGCCATATTCCCGCTTTATTGTATCTGCTAATTCCGCATAATGTTTCTCTGTCGCACCATTTAGATCAAGAGGTAATATTGCAGCTTCTTGTTTACCTAATCCTTGTATAGTATCGTATGTTTCTTCTAATTTTGAAACCGTTTTACCCAACAAAATAACCGATGCATTCAACGTTGCACATTTGATTGCCAGTGATTTCCCAATACCATCCCCTGCGCCAGTAATTAAAATGATTTTATCTGTTAAACAGTTTTTGGGTGCTATGTAATCCTTCATTGATCCTCTCATATTAGTGATACCGAGCTGACGTAAAGATGCAATACCCCGCTTTATTTCGAATGTCAGACCAAAGCACAAGATGCGATCTATCAACGATTAGCAGAGCTAGCTTTTAATCTTCAGGTCGAATGGGTATAAAATACATTATTTTCACAAGATTATTAATACAATTTTAAGAAATTTTCATTTTAATCATTATATACCTGATGTGTTTAGGATTCAAGATTGAGTAATCAGTGAAGCTTGAGATATTAGGCTCAAAGTTGAAGGCATAACTCATTCAATCTAAACACTTTAACTCTTTTTTAACAGTGCAATGAAGATGTCTTTTTGCGCACCTTATTTGTTAAGACATAAGTAGATGTAAATGGCTGTTCCCTTTCGAAACTTACAACGCGAAAGTACGTTATTTTAAGCAAAAAGATAGAAAACTATGTATTGTCAATGGTATGAGTTAGCGAGCAGTATTTTTTGTCATAAAAGGGTAATACTAAATTAATCAATGAATAAGAGCTGGCAGATTCAACCGCCAAATGCATAATTATCATGCTGCGAGTGCTAGCATATGTTTTATCATCATTTCGAATGGTGTTTGGTATAATATTACTTTTCTTGGCCTATTATTTAACTGAATTAAATTGCTACGAACAGCTACATCGTGGATCAGTTTAAAATCTGTAGATTTATACCCATAAAACCTGAAGATACACGTTTCAGGACACCTGAGTGATTCATGTTCAAGGCGCAATGCTCCCTTCGGTAGGGTTAAAAAAAGACTTTAAACCTTTATTCTTATTCACTTTTTTAGTATTGCAACGAAATGCTGGCATTTTTTCATAATAAACCGAGTTCGCGCATCAACCTAAAGGCAACTTGTACAAATGATCAAAGTTATAAATCTCTATATAGGACAACTTATTAAGAATTAAAGTCTTCATTTTAATTCTCCCATAAAATGATTAACACAGTGTGTCATCGAGCGGAAAATTTGATTCCTCGTATTTCAGTACCACTTGACTATCTGACATTACATCTTAAGTTAACAGGAGTATAAAAACATCATTTTAAGTTCGCCATCAGATCATTAACTACAGTTAATCACCTGCTCGCAATTTTATTTCTCTAATTTTGTCATAATTTTCCTTGTTTCCGTTGCATTTTTACGTCAGATGGGTATAGTTCTGCTAGTAGAGATGACTTACGTCGTTAATCATTATAAGTGAATGTTGCGCCTTATTTTCAGTCCTCGTGAGTGGCACAATTAAATAACTTGAATAATAACGTATAAACTAGCTTACATTTAATTAAGGGCATTATTTTGACATATTTATTAGAATACGGATTGTTTCTTGCGAAAGCAGTCACTTTTATTGTAAGTATCATTGTATTATCAATTGCAATAATTTCAATGATCGGCAAACAAAAAAATAAAAAAGGTAAACTAGAAATAATTGATTTATCTTTGCAATTAAATGACACTAAAAACTTATTAGAAGAAAGTCTATTGACAGAGTTACAACTTAAATCGCGTGATAAAAAGCACAAAAAAGAAGAAAAAAGCAAACTAAAAGAAGACAAAAAAATCGCCAATAATGCTGATGAAGTTAAGTTACCGGCGCAGTTGTATGTTATCGATTTCAAAGGAAGTATTGACGCAAAAGAAGTGGCTTCGTTACGCGAAGAAATCACGGCGATTTTAAGCGTGGCAACAAAACATGATGAAGTGTTTATTCGTCTTGAGAGTGCTGGTGGTATGGTACACAGCTATGGGCTTGCGGCGTCGCAATTACAACGCATTAAAGAGAAGGGCATCCCCCTGACCATTTCAGTTGATAAAGTTGCTGCGAGTGGAGGTTATATGATGGCTTGTATTGCCGATAAAATCATTTCCGCACCATTTGCAATACTCGGTTCAATCGGTGTCATAGCACAAATTCCAAACTTCAATAAAGTCCTTAAAAAACATAATATCGAGTTTGAACAACTAACCGCTGGTGAATACAAACGTACGTTAACTATGTTTGGTGAAAATAATCGAAAAGGACGAAATAAATTTCAACAAGAAATCCAAGAAACGCATGATCTTTTTAAAGATTTTGTAGGTAAGTATAGACGCCATTTAGATATTGATAAAACAGCAACGGGTGAGCATTGGTACGGGACTCAAGCATTAGCTTTAAACTTAGTCGATGTAATTCAAACAAGCGATGATTATTTGATTTCACAATTAGCTACACGGCATATTGCACAAATTAAATATTCACAAGAGAAAAAATTGAGTGATAAATTGTTTAAAAGTGCTACTTTAGCAATTGAAAATAGCTTATTCAAGTTAATGCAAGCAAATTTAAATCGCTTCTTTTAAAAGATATTGATAAACATCTACCCGTTACCAATAAAAATGCTTTATTGTGTCGTCCACTCGGATCATATGCCATGGCAAAGTATAATGACCTCTTTACGATTAGCGACCAATCGTTTGCAGGTAGTTTAAATAAAAAAATATTTAAACTTCAATGGCTAGTCCTTATCAAATACTAACAAACTGTCCTCACTTTAATTAATGAGAGGAGTTTAAAGAAAAAGACTCATTTAAACTTTATTAGTTTTCGTGCTGTCGACCCATAGGGCAAACTGTAAGACAACGATTGTGATACTGATGGCAATCCATTGATTTAATTTGATCCTCAATTGGAACTTAGCAATAATCACCTTTCAAAGAGAAGCGAGTACACCTTAAGAAAGTCAATATTCGTTATTAACTCTGTAGTGTTACGCCACTCGAGCTTGTTCAAAGCCCAGCGGATGTGTTGAGTTGCGTGACGCCTAACCTTATACTTTTAAGCGCATGATATACCACATTTGTTTTTTTGCTCTAAGGTATTCAATGATCATCAATTCCAAATGCCATTTCTTCTAAGACAAGTGCACTGCATTGTTCTCTCCTTTTACTACGCTCATTGTTTAACTCTCCATATATACCCATGTGACGTAAAAGTGCAAATTCAGCAAGGGAAATAGTACCAAGGTGCGAGGCATAAAATTGAAGTCTATACCCGTGATCTTTGATAATGAATCGCATTTAGCAAAAAAACTTGAAATTATTTTAAAAAGATCATCATTAGGCTATGCAAATAACTTTATTATACCTAGAAAAAATATGACTTGAATCGAGGCACAAAATGTCTCGTAATTAGTTTGAGTGTGACCGATTAAAATCTATTTTATTTT
>JAGLDN010000346.1 GCA_023145575.1 Psychromonas sp. | reverse complement strand
AACTTCAAACAAACAGTAACAGATGCCCTGCCTGTGGAAACGGATTTAAGCAAAGCTGATGTCTGGTTTCAAGATGAGACTAGAATAGGACAACAAGGCTCTATCACTAGAATATGGGCGCCTAAAGGCACCAGATCCAGTGCCATCCTCCTGCAACAATTTGAATACGCCTATCTCTTTGCAGCCACTTGTCCAGCACAAGATAAAGCACTTCGCTTAGTGTTACCTTTGGCAAATACCAACGGCATGATTGAACATTTAAGACAAATCTCACAAGCAACACCAAAAGGCAGATATGCCGTTGTGGTAATGGACAGGGCATCATGACACACCACTGGCAAAATAAAATGTTTTGATAATGTTATTCCAATACCTTTGCCACCATATTCACAAGAACTTAATCTAGCAGAACAGCTATGGCAACATATTAAACAAGGATATTTATCAAATATGGCTTTTAAAAATTATGACGATATTGTAGATAAAAGCTGTGAGGATTGGAGCAATATTTTAAATGAGACAAATTTAGTTAGTAAATCATGTGGTAAACAATGGGTTAAGTTAGTCTAATAATTTGTTGGAAATGGTATTATCTGATCAAATATGCAAGCAAGTAGTTTCATGGTTAATTAGACGCCAAGGCAGGATAGGAACTTTTTGGTTTTGACTGTTAAGTGGGCTTGTGATCAAATGATTTTATCCACTCATCACGCATAAAATCCCTAAATATGACATTTTTTAAAGAAATAGAAAAGAGTGAATATCACCGTAAAAATGTTAATATAATCGTGTTTCAATTTGAAGTATCACGGGTATATATTCGAATCAAAAGCCAAGTTCAGGGTAACTGCGAAGCATCATCGCAGCTGCCAGTCTTCCATAAATATGTGTAAGTAATCCTTTTGACGAACGAACGTTTGATGCATCCTCAATGCCAGTAACTTTATTTAGCCAACCAAATAATGCTTCAATCGGCTGCCTCATACGTGATCTTGCATTTGAATATTTTTTATCTTCGGGTGATAACTATTTCTGTCCCCTATGTTTTTTTATAGGTGTCAATACTTCCAAACGCCACTCGGATTCAACCTTATCTTCATCGGATCTTTTGTAAGCTTGATCACCAAACAGCAAATTCTCTGTAAGCATCGGCCGAATTTGATCAAAAACAGGTCCATCCCAGGGCGAGATTACGAAAAGCGTCTACTTATCAAGCGTTTTGCCACCTAGTTTGTGATATACCTCTCGCGATCTTTGTTTAAAAAAGGATCTGGTTGCAGATCGACTTTACCTGTGACCATATATTTTTTTTCACAAAGAAGAAATTAATAATGTTCAATAATCACTATTCAATAACTTCTCAGTCGCTTCAGATCCAAGGCAACAAGGGAAAGTGAAACATAAACTCATAGATATTCTGTTTTTTAATTATCTCAGCTGTTATTTCTGGTGTGAACGCATGGAGGAAATAGAAGATTTTGGATTATATAAACTCATTTAGCTTGGTAAATACCTGCCTTTTTAATAAGGAATTCCAACCCAAGGTACAATTGCACGAGTTATGGGTTTGCTCGATCCAAAAGAGTTTCAACTTAACTTTGCAAACTGGATGTCTGATTGTTGCGAGTTGATGCATGGTGATGTGATAGGGATTGATGGAAAAAGGTTAAGAGGCTCATTTACTGAAATAACAGATAAAGATGGAAAAACTGGAATGGTGCACGTTGTTAGTGCATTTTGCGCTAAGCATTCTGTTTCGTTAAGGCAAGTTACAACTGATATAAAATCATATGAAATCACAGCGATCCCTAAATTACTGGATTTGTTAGATATTAGAGGTTGCCTTATAACCATTGTGGCAATGGGGTGTCATACAAAAATAGCGCAGAAAATAATTGATAAAGGTGGTGATTATTTACTCGCAGTAAAAGGCTATCAAGGCCGCCTTCATTGAGCATTAAAAAATGTATTTAATGCAAAGCGTTTGGATGAAAATTCATTAGATGTTCTCACAACAAGCGATAAAAGGCATGAAAGGATAGAAGATCGACATGGTCTAATCTCACTAAATACCAGCGAAATCGAAGATTTAGCTTTTGAGTGGCTAGGGCTAAAAAGCATTGGATATACGCTTTCATTTAGAAAAGAAAAAAGAAAAAAACCATCACTTCAAGCAAGTATTACATCAGTTCATCAAAACGAAGCCGTGAGCAGCTTTTAAATACAGCAAGAGATCATTGGTCGATTGAAAATAGCTTACATTGGAGGCTTGATGTTGGAATGGGTGAAGATCAGTGTAGAATCAGACGAGAAAATTCCGTTGAGAATTTTGCAAGTGTACGACATATTGCGATAAATTTTTTAAAAAGCACTTCAACGTTCAAAGCGGGCATAAAAAGAAAGCAGCATAAAGCAAATCGGTTGATATTTATCGTGAAAGCGCTCTGAACTCGTTAAAAAAAGTAAATTAAAAAACAATATTACAGAAGTAATAAGAAAAAACGTAATTGTTGCTATATTTTGACTATGTAATTTTTACGATGGTTTACTGAATTTGAAATTCAAGGGAAATTCAAATAAACTTAGAAAAATAATAAAAAAATAAAAAATTATAGCCGATTAAATATTTTAGAGCGTAGAAACATCAAAGGTTTATCAGGCTGGTTTTCTTCGTAATCTCGCCCTGAGGTCCAACCTGCCTCTTGGCTTCTTCAATAAAGATTATTTCAAGATCTGCTAAGCTGGCTTCTCGTTTACGCGCAACAACATGTGCTTTGACACCGTAATAATACATTTTATTAGTTGAGTTTTAGCTATGATTTTCGAGCTCTGGTGCCATTTTAGCTGTGTAAGCATAGTTATTCCTAGCAAGCGGAATAGGAAACGGATCCATAAGATAAACGCTGTTATCATCATTCGATATTTTTTTTGTTTGCAAAAAATCTATCAAGTCAATAAATCCATTTGACAACTCGTTAACTCGATGTGCGATCGCAGCATAACCACAGAGCTTTGGGAAATGGGAACTAAGATAATCTTGAGCATAACGATGTATGACTGAGATTGTTAGGTAACCCCTTAATATACCGTTACAATATATTGCCATTACTTCTTCATCTGTAAATGAATCATTTTTTCCGTTGGTAAATCTTTCAACATGTGTATGAATTATATCTTGATATTCATTGCAGATCAGTAAATATAATGATATTAATTTGTCTTCCCAGTTCATGTTTTTATCTCTCTTCGTTGGTTTGCACCTGAAGAGTAATACTATTCGTTGGTTTGCACCTGAAGAGTAATACTAAATATGGGCTGGGCTCTATTATTTTCGACTTTTGATTCGAATATATATCTATGCCACTTCGAAATGCAACATCAGATTTGAAAATTATGCTTTAGTACAAGTATAATTTACCTATATGACATTTCATCTTTAGATCACATGGGTATGGATGTATTTCAATAATACATTCGATAAAATCTGCCTATAAGATATAACATGAATTTTTTACTTTTTTTAGCAAAAATATTTGCCAATTGTAACCAACTACCGTAAGATACATCTCCATTGTTTTTAATATAAATGTGCTCTCATTAATTTTGTATAAAATATCCTGAGATGCCTGAGCGGAGTAAGAAACATGTATGCTGTTATCCAGAGTGGTGGCAAGCAACACCGTGTTGCTGTTGAACAAACTCTTCGTCTGGAAAAGCTTGATATTGAAGCAGGTGCAACGGTAGAATTTGATAAAGTTCTTTTAGTTGCGGATGCTGAAGATATTAAAGTTGGGGTTCCATACGTTGATGGCTGTAAAGTAACTGCGCAAGTAGTTGCTCATGGCCGTGGTAAAAAAGTTAAAATTGTTAAGTTTCGTCGTCGTAAACACTCGCGTAAGCAAGCTGGGCATCGCCAGTGGTTTACTGAAGTTAAAATTACAGCTATTAGCGCTTAATATAGGAGTTAATAAAAATGGCACATAAAAAAGCGGGTGGTAGTACTAATAATGGACGCGATTCAGAAAGTAACCGCCTAGGTGTTAAGCATTTTGGTGGTGAAGCTGTATTATCAGGCAATATCATTGTACGTCAACGAGGCACAAAATTCCACGCTGGTGTTAACGTAGGTATTGGCAAAGATCATACACTTTTCGCGAAGTCAACGGGTAGAGTTAAATTTGAAAAAAAAGGGAAACCTTTACGCTCTTTCGTGAGTATTGTCGCTGAATAATTCAGAGATGCCGAGTCAATATTATAGCCTCGCACTGCGGGGTTTTTTTATTTATTTTTATTAGTTTAGCATTCATCTCGGGGTAATATTGGTATAAATATACATTTTCTTGGAGATTATTATGCATTTTGTTGATGAAGCTACAATTAGAGTAAATGCTGGTGATGGCGGCAATGGTTGTATTGGTTTTCGTAGAGAAAAATATATTCCACGTGGTGGTCCTGATGGTGGCGACGGTGGGGATGGTGGTGATGTTTACTTTCAAGCTAATGAAAATCTAAACACACTTGTTGATTTCCGTTTTATTCGTTTTTATTCAGCAGGCCGTGGCAAAAATGGCCAATCTCGAGATTGTACTGGTTCTCGTGGCAATGATTTAGTAATTCCTGTGCCAGTTGGAACTCGGACGCGTGATGAAGATACCAATGAAGTAATAGGCGATTTAATTCGTCATGGACAAAAATTGTTAGTTGCCAAAGGTGGTTTCCATGGTTTAGGCAATGCGCGGTTTAAGACAAGTACAAATCGAGCACCAAGACAGCAAACAGATGGCACAGTTGGCGAAATTCGTAATCTTCAATTAGAATTATTGTTGCTTGCTGATGTCGGCCTATTAGGGCTGCCTAATGCAGGTAAATCAACGTTTATTCGTAGTGTTTCAGCGGCAAAGCCAAGAGTGGCTGATTATCCATTTACTACGCTTATTCCAAATTTAGGCGTGGTAAGTATGGGCCGTGGGCGAAGTTTTGTCATTGCGGATATTCCAGGGCTTATTGAAAATGCCTCTGATGGTGCAGGTTTAGGTATGCGTTTTTTACGTCATTTGGAGCGTTGTCGTGTTCTTTTACACATAATTGATCTCTTGCCAGTAGATGGTAGCTGTCCTGCAAATAACGCAGAAATCATTCTTATTGAGCTTGAAAAATATAGTCTTAAATTAGCCAGTAAACATCGTTGGTTAATTTTCAATAAAAGTGATTTATTGCATGAGGATGACGCCAAAATAGGAATGAAAAAGGTTATTGATCGCCTAAAGTGGGATGGTCCAGTTTATAAAATAGCGGCAATTTCGAGCACGGGAACACAACAAGTTTGCCAGAATGTAGCCGCTTATTTAGAAGAAATGCCAATTGAATTTGTTGCGAAAGAAGAGCGTCAACAAGTTGAATTTCAATGGGATGATTACCATGATTCAGCAACGGATGATGCCAATGCGCAATATAATGAGATAAATGAAGATCAAGTTGACTGGGATGGCAATGAAGAAAAATGCGATGTTATTTATGTTCGAGATTAATTAGCATTAATGTGACTATTTTCGCCTTAAATCACGCGCTAAGATAAGTGAAAGGCCAATTATTTGTAAAAAAATAGACCAGTTTCGAAGGCTTGATATTTCGCTTTGTAGTTCCATTTTCAGTTTATTAAGTTCTAGATTTAAAAAGAAATTATCATCAATTTCATTACGAAATTTTTCTTGATAATTATCTATTTTTTCATCGATGAGGGGAAGATTTGAAAGTGGTATTTTTTCTTGAATGTGTGACGCAAGTAAATCGCTAAATCGTTCTGCGACCACAGCGTTAATTTCCCCTTGATTATACAGTAAATAAACGGTTTCTCTTTTTCTTTCAATGCCCTCGATTTGCTCCCATGCGAGGCTTGTTTCTTTTTTATTATCATTAACTTTTTTTGTTAGCATATTGATTTTGTTGCCTTTATCTTCAATAATAAAGTGGGTAATTAGCGCGGCTGAAATATTGAAAAGTAATCCAATGAGCACGATTAACCATATTGATATTTTAGGCATTGCTTTTCCCTTTTAAAAATAATAATATCAATTGCAATAAAAACTCTTCTGATCTTAGTGACTGATTTCCTTGGCAATATTTATTCGTTACCTTGATGGAATTGCTGTCATTTGCGCTATATTTCAATCCCTTACGAGCATTTCATGCAATAAAATATGATGAATTGCTAAATATAGACTTTTCCATGTTACATTAAAATTCAACGCCAGATTGGTAAAATGCAACAAAATGCGAGGCATAATTATCCCGTCACTGATTAAGGCAGTTAATCATCGAGCGGGAAAATATATGCGAATGTGCGCGGACAATGGGTCAATTTAGGTCTTAAATTAAGTTGTTTTATAGCGTGAAATTTAGATTGCGTACTTAATGTAATGGCATAACGATGTTGACAGATACTAAATTCATATTATTATGTTTGATGAAAGGCATTCAAGTTATGTGTATTAACTCAAAAGTTAAGTTTGTGATAACAAAATCCTCATAATCGAATCTAATTTTAAAATAATTATTGAAATCAAGTTCTGATCTGAGATTTTTTAACATTGATTGTTTCCATTAATTTTAAGAATATAATAACGTATGATATTTTCAGATCGCTTTATTATTCACCATCAACGGCTTTTACATGCTTTAAGAGTGGTGATGGCTTGTGCGATTGCATTTTTTATAAGTGGCTATTTTAAAATACCACATTCATATTGGTCTCTTATTACCATTTTTGTGGTAATGGGGCCAATATCCTATGTTGGAGCCGTGATAACAAGGGCAAACCAGCGTTTAATTGGGACTTTTATTGGGTCGTCGCTTGGACTTACCTTGTTTTACATCCCTGAGGTTATCGATACTGAGATTGTTCATAACCTGTTCATTTTACTCTTCCTGGCTTTTATTATGATGAGGGTAGTTGGGCGCCATTCCTATACTGCTATTATGGCAGGTGTTACCTTGATCATTGTTGCAACAGCTGGTATTGGAAATGAAGATATAGCTTTATGGCGTGCAGTGAATGTTATTTGGGGATCGCTACTTAGCATGGTCTGCATCAGGTTATTTTTTCCTTCGAATGCGTTCATTCAATATCAATTGCTTATTGCTGAATTTTTACAAATTATTGCAGATTATTATTTAATCCATAATAACAAATTATTAGCTAATGAAAAACCTATTTATTATAGATTTGACAAACTCATAGAAAATCTTGCACAGCAAAAATCTCTTATAGGACATTTAACAAAAGAGCAAAAGTGTTTGGGGGAAGCCGCATTAGAGATCTTAAATAAAGAGCGTCGTATCATGTATCTGTTTGAAGTGTTAACAGGTAGAAATTGGCATGAACACAAAATTTTTGAAAAAATTCAAGACTATTCAGATCTATCTACTATTCATATTCAGCTGTTTGAACAAATAAATCAACTGAGCATCGAGGTTGATAAAGGGCATTTAAAGCCAATTACAGAGAAAGAAATCAAGTTTTTACATGTTTATGACCATATTGCTAACAACACCGAAAGTTACGATCCGATTTACAATGAGAATTTATTTGTCTATTTTTGGCTTAACAATGAAATGGCAAACATTGTTTTCAAATTATCGATTGATTTATGTAAGATGTTTAATCACAAACCTCTTCAATAAGGTGAATACCCATGTGACGTAAAAATGCAACCGAAGTATTAGATAACAATTAACTTGGCTGGTTCGCGACAATTAGGTTGGGTGGTTTTGAACCACTTCAGACATATTTAATCACTGAGAGAGTTTTTTATGTCTGGAAAATACATCACTCAACAACAGGTTAATTTATATATGTCTCACGGTAAAAATATTATTAATTAATGTTACATAGTAAACGAAAATTTCATATAAAAAAATGATAAAGTAAGGCCATGAATAAAAACAAACAAATATTTGAGCTGTACATTGATTATCTTATGGCATCATTCCGCTATACAACTGCTACTGGCTTATCAAATCTTTTCGATGGAGAGATTTGCCATGATCAAAGTACTCGCTTTTATCTAAAAGGGAGTTCACCTCTTAAGATTTGTGGAAACACGTATAAAAGGCGGTGCGTGAAATTGAATCTGATGATGGTGTATTTATTTTCGCATTAAAAAGTAATCGTTTAATTGCATTAAGTAAAGAAGGTAAATTACAAGGGAGCTTTTAGCGTATCGATTC
>JAGLDN010000345.1 GCA_023145575.1 Psychromonas sp. | reverse complement strand
TCGTGCAATTGTATCGTGGGTTGGAATTTCTTTTTCAAAAGGTCGGTATTTACGAAGCCAAATGTGTTTATCGGATCCAAAATCTTTAATTTGCTCCCATGTGCCAGCAGCAGAAGCAACAGCTGAGATAATTAAATACTGATTTTAACTGCGTAACATCAGTTAAAAAAAGAATATATAAGAGTTTATGCTTTACTTTCCCTTGTTGCCTAGATCAGAAACAACTGATAAGTTATTGAATAGTGGTTTACTGAATATAATTGACTTCTTATTTTTTATAAAAAGAAGTATATGATCATGGATAAACTCGATCTGCAACCAGATGTTTTTTTAAACAATGGTCATGAGACATTCCTTACAGATCAGGTGTTTTAGCGCTCAATAAGTAGACGGTTTTGGTGATTTCACCTTGGTAAATATAGTAGTGTGCAGTGTTGCTTATCCCGAATGCTAGTTACTTATGTTATAAATACTAATAAATAACATCGTGATGGTATTGAAGCAGAATATTTTTAACCATATCCATAGTCGCATGAGAAGGGGTTGAAATTGCGTCAAGTGGATATATTTTTCCCATTGCGGTCCACTTATGTTTACCAAGTTCATGGTAAGGTAGTAACTCAATTTTAATGATGTTTTTCATGGGCTCAATAAACCGCCCCAAATCATGAATGTCTTTTTCACAGTCGGTGTACTCAGGGACGACAACATAACGTAAATAGATTGGTTGATCATGCTCTGCTAAATATTTAGTAAATTCTAATGTATATTTATTACTTACATGTGTTAGATCAATATGTTTTTTGTTATCCATTTGTTTAATGTCGAGTAATACTAAATCAGTATGCTCCAATACTTTTTTGGTTGTCTCATCAATACGTCTAACAAATCCGTTGGTATCAAGGCAAGTGTGTATTCCTTCTAAATGACAGGCTTGAAACATTGCGAGAACAAATTCAGGTTGTAGCATTGCTTCTCCGCCAGAAAGTGTTACGCCGCCACCTGAAGATTCCATAAAATGTCGATATTGCAAGAGATCTTGCATTAACTGATCAACGGTCATTTTCTTACCGCCTTCGATTGGCCAGCTATCACGGTTATGGCAGTATTTACAGCGCATTAAACAGCCTTGCAAAAATACGATAAAGCGAATGCCAGGACCGTCTACAGTCCCAAAAGTTTCGATGTCGTGAATTTGTCCGATTAATGACATCTGGATCTCCTTTAAATTAATGAGCCTGAATGTGGGATGAGTAACACATCTCTAACATGGGTATATATACGAATCAAAAGCCAAGTTCAGGGTAACTGCGAAGCATCATTGCAGCTGCCAGTCTTACATAAATATGTGTAAGTAATCCTTTTGACGAACGCACGTTTGATGCGTCTCCAATGTCAGTAACTTTATTGAGCCAAGCAAATAATGCATCAATCGGCTGCCTCATACGTGATACGGCATTTGAATATTTTTTCCTCTGTCGATAACTCTTTCTGCCCCCTATGTTTTTTATAGGTGTCAATACTTTCAAACCCTGCTCTGATTCAACCTTATCTTCATCGGATCTTTTGTAAGGTTGATTGCCAAACAGCAAATTGTCTGTAAGCATCGGCTGAATTTTTCAAAAACAGATCCATCCTGCCTCCTGGCTTCTTCAACAAAGATTATTTCAAGATCTTCTAAGTTGGCGTCTCGTTAACGCGCACCAACATGTGCTTTGATACCGTAATAATACATTTTCTTAGTTGAATTGTACCTTTTACTTGCGAGCTCTCGTGCCACTTTAGCTGTGTAAGCATAGTTATTATTAGCGAGTGGAATAGGAAACGGATTAATAAGATAAACGCGGTCATCATCAGTCGATATTTTTTTGTTTGCAAAAAATCTATCAAGGCAATAAATCCATTTGACAACTTGTTAACTCGATGTGCGATCGCAGCATAACCACAGAGCCTTTGGAAATGGTCACTAAGATGATCTTGAGCATAACGATGTATGACTGAGATTGTTCGCTAACCCCTTAATATATCGGTAACAATATATTGCCATTACTTCTTTATCTGTACATGAATCATTTTTTCCGGTGGTAAATCTTTCAACATGTGCATGAATTATATTTTGATATTCATTGCAGATCAGCAAATATAATGATATTAATTTGTGTTCCTAGTTCATGTTTTTATCTCTCTTCGTTGGTTCGCACCTGAAGAGTAATACTAAACATGGGCTGGGCTCTATTATTTTCGACTTTTGATTCGAATAGATACGAATCTGTCGTAAAGATGCAAGGTTCTCCGCGTGAAGGTCATCATTGAAATACGCCACATTTTCAAGATTAAATTAAAGATTTTTTTATTGTCATTTAATCATTGATTGTTGAGCGCGAAGCTGATTATCAAGTTTTGCCTCGCGGGTCAAATTAGGTATCTCACATATTTTACATCATAGCTGAAAATGTGCGTGAAATGACATCGTTTTGTTGCTCTTTGGTTAACGCATTGAAACGTACTGCATAACCGGACACACGGATCGTTAACTGAGGGTATTTATCTGGATTTTCCATTGCATCTACTAGCATTTCATGATTCATTACGTTTACATTTAAATGTTGCCCACCTTCAATGTCAGGTGTGTGTTTAAAGTAACCATCCATAAGACCCGCTAGGTTGTTTTTTTGTGATTCAGGCGTTTTACCAAGTGCATTTGGTACGATTGAAAATGTGTATGAAATACCATCTTGAGCATATGCAAATGGCAGCTTAGCAACAGAAGTTAGCGATGCTACTGCGCCTTTTTGATCTCGACCATGCATTGGGTTAGCACCAGGTGCAAATGGAGCGCCTGCTTGGCGGCCATCAGGTGTTGTACCTGTTTTTTTACCATAGACAACATTTGATGTAATCGTCAAAATAGATTGTGTCGGGCGTGCATTACGGTACATTTTCTTGTTTTTTATTTTTTTCATGAATTGTTCAACAAGATCGCATGCAATATCATCAACGCGAGGGTCATTATTACCAAATGTAGGGTAATCACCTTCAGTTTCAAAATCGATTGCAATACCATTTTCATCACGAATGGGTCTTACTTTCGCAAATTTTATTGCAGAAAGTGAATCGGCGGCGATTGAAAGCCCTGCGATACCACATGCCATTGTTCGCTCAACATCACGATCATGTAATGCCATTAGTGATGCTTCATAGCTGTATTTGTCGTGCATGTAGTGTATACAGTTAAGGGCTGTAACATATTGATCAGCTAGCCAGTCCATAAAATGATCTAGATTACTGGTTACCTCATTAAAATCTAATATTTCACTGGTAATTGCTGGGATCGTTGTAGGGCCAACCTGTACTTTAGATTTTTCATCAACCCCCCCGTTAATTGCATAAAGTAATGTTTTAGCTAGATTAGCACGCGCCCCAAAGAATTGCATTTGTTTACCAATAATCATTGGTGAGACACAGCAAGCAATGGCATAATCATCGTTATTGAAGTTATTGCGCATAAGATCATCATTTTCATATTGGATAGAAGATGTATCAATAGATACCTTTGCACAGTATGTTTTGAAGTTCATTGGTAGATCTTCAGACCATAAAACTGTGATGTTTGGCTCAGGAGATGGTCCCATTGTGTATTGTGTGTGTAAGAAGCGGAAGCTGTTTTTCGTTACAAGCGTTCGGCCATCAACCCCCATACCACCGATTGATTCTGTTGCCCAAATAGGGTCACCAGAGAATAATTCATCATATTCAGGTGTCCGTAAGAAACGAACCATGCGAAGTTTCATTACAAGGTGGTCGACCATTTCTTGCGCGTCAACCTCAGTAATCGCACCCGATTTTAGATCTTTTTCAATATAGATATCAAGGAATGAGGCCGTACGTCCAAATGACATTGCGGCGCCATTTTGTGATTTAATTGCGGCTAAGTAACCAAAGTAAGTCCACTGGATAGCTTCTATAGCATTGCTCGCTGGACCTGAAATATCGCTACCGTAAGATGCCGCCATTACTTTAATTTGATCTAACGCGCGGTATTGCTCAGAAATTTCTTCACGCAATTTAAGCGTTTCTTCTAAGTGTCCCCCAGCAATTAGATCTGCTTCTAAACTTTTTTGTTGTTCTGCTTTGTCAGACATCAAAAAGTCAATACCGTAAAGCGTTATGCGGCGATAGTCACCAATAATACGTCCCCGTCCGTAAGCATCAGGCAAACCTGTTAGCACGGCGGATTTACGACATTTAAGTATGTCTTTTGTGTAGACATCGAAAACACCTTGGTTATGCGTTTTACGGAGCTCCGAATATGTTTTTCGGATGCCGGCATCAAGCTCTTTTCCGTAAACCTTACAAGAGCCATCTATCATACGAATGCCTCCATTTGGAATAATTGCACGTTTTAGCGGTGCTTCAGTTTGCAAGCCAACAATTTTTTCTAATGCTTTATTGATGTAACCAGGGGCATGAGAGGTAATGGTTGAGACAACATCAGTATCAAAATCAATAGGTGCATGTGTTTTATTTTCTTTTTTGATACCGACCATTACTTTTTCCCAAAGCGAATCAGTTGCTTTAGTTGCATCCGCTAAGAAACTCGGATCACCCTCAAATGGCGTATAGTTATTTTGGATGAAGTCGCGAACATTAACTTTTGTTTTCCAATCATCACCAGCAAAACCTTTCCAAGTTGATAAAAAACGTTCATTTAATTTTGTCATAAAAATACCTTTTAATTTAAATTAAAATAAATTGTTATTTGTATCGTAGTGAAATGATCTATCCAACCTCTTAAAAACTATAATTCTTCTTTATGCTTTATTTGTGTAGTGCGTAAGTAAATTATCGAGTGTAGTAATCCAACAATCACCCCTCCGCCAATGATATTTCCAATGGTCACGGGAATAAGATTATGCAATAAAAAATTAGTTATATTTAAATCTGAAAATTCATTTGCCGAATGACCAATTGTATTCCAGAATTCAGGAATTGCAAATTTTTTAATCAGGATTGCAGATGACACCATAAACATGTTTGCTATACTGTGTTCAAAACCTGATGCGACAAACATAGCGACGGGCAGTATTATGGCAAACATTTTATCTGTCACTGATTTTGCAGCAAATGCCATCCAAATGGCCAGACAAACCATCATATTACATAAAGTACCCAGTGCAACGGCCTGCATAAATGTATATTGTAGCTTGCGCTCTGATATAAGTAAGATGTTTAAACCCCATTGGCCATTGTCACTCATGTGCATGCCAGACATAAAGATTAGTAGCACTAAAAAGAGTGCACCTACAAAGTTTCCACAGTAAACAACTAGCCAATTTCTGAGCATTTGGAATGTGCTAATACGCTGAGTTGTTTTTACTATTAATGTCAGTGTGCTACTTGTGAATAATTCGCCCCCGACGACAACTATTAGAAATAAGCCAATACTAAATGCCAGCCCCCCGAGTAAATTCTTAATACCCCAAGGTAGCAAGCTTTGACCCGTTGTTACTGTGACATAAAAAACGAAACCAAGACCTATAAATAACCCCGCTCTGATGGCTAAATAGAAAGAGAATAACGATGCTTGGGTGGCTTTACTGTACGCAACGGATTCTGCTTTTTTCGCGATTTGAAGTGGAGAAAGTTCATTAATAAGTATATTTTCATGCACATGGGGTGCTGACATTTTATACCTCCTAAATTTAAGATTTACAGTGATAATACCTATAAATATAATGTCGGCAAGGCAAATTGTACAGACATGGTATTTAACTTGCACAATTGAGCCAAGTTGTGAAGTAAACAAATCTTATGCAACCAATTGTAGTATTGGGTATTCATATCACGCATATTGATTGAGTCTCAATATAAGTTCTAATAACCCGAATTGTGGTTAATTATTGATTGTTATTCCCTTGTTGGTTGTGGCACTCCAATTACTTGCGAATTAACATTAAGTCAACAATAAATTACGATACGCCATGTCAACTTGTGTTGTTATTAAAAATCAATTAAAAAAACTAGCGAATGTTACGCAGTTTTCAAATAGAATACCGTTAAAATTAAGGTCTAAAAATTGTAACTTATTGACTACAAATGGCATTGATTTCTGCTGATATTTGTTGGACCCATTGTTTAATTCGCTGATCTGTTTGTTCATATTGAGAATCTTCATCAATCGCTAATCCAACAAATAAACGTCCTTCGTCGATTAATGCTTTAGAGCTAATAAACTGATAGCCCTGTGTTGACCAATAACCGACAAACATGGGAGACAAAGGTAAAAGCTCATCGTGTAACATTCCCATCGCATCAACAAACCAATCACTATACGCAACTTGATCCCCTAAACCGTATAGTCCAATAATTTTATTTTTAACATCAATAGTTGAAAGTGAAGCCCAGATGTCCCCCCAATCCTCTTGTAATTCACCATAATTCCAAGTCGAAATACCAAAAATTAAAATTTGATAGTCATTTATCTTGCAAAGTGGATCGGTTTTGACATTAAATAACTCAACATGATATTCACCTGACATTGCGGCTTGAATTTTTTCTGCAATAATCTCAGTGTAACAAGTTGTAGAGCCGTAAAATAGACCAATCTTCATACTTTACACCTTACTATTAAATCATTACAGGAGAGTGTAATGGAAGTGCTATCAATTGACCAATTTTTAGATTCGCTGTGGCTCGAAAGAGGCTTATCGCAAAACACATTATCATCATATCGGCATGATTTGTGTGCGGTTGAATCGTTTTTAGCAAAAACAAATATTTCGTTAATAACCGCCTGCGTGTTTGATTTAAATGATTATTTTAATTTTCGGCTAGCGAGCGATATTGACTATAAAAGCAGTTCAACGGCGCGTTTAATGAGTGCATTGCGCCGTTACTATCAATATTGTTACAGAGAGAAAATCCGTGAAGATGATCCTAGCGTTACGTTGCAAAGTCCTAAATTCATCAAATCACTACCAAAGTCGTTATCAGAATCAGATGTAGATGCTTTATTAAGCGCACCTGATTTGAATGATCCTGTTCAATTTCGAGATAAAGCCATGCTTGAGCTTTTATATGCAACTGGGTTACGCGTATCGGAACTCGTTGGATTAACCATGCAAGAGATAAACTTGCAGCAAGGTGTTGTGCATATTACAGGGAAAGGCAATAAAACCCGCTTAATCCCATTAGGCGAAGAAGCCATTTATTGGATTGAACGTTATCTCAAAGAAGTCAGACCAGAATTGCTAAAAAGGCAAGGAAGTGATGTTTTATTCCCAAGTAAACGAGCAAAATTAATGGTGAGGCAAACTTTTTGGCATCGTGTTAAATTCTATGCGCAAATCTGTGGCATTGATAAAGAAGCATTATCGCCACATGTTCTGCGTCATGCATTTGCAACACATTTACTCAATTATGGCGCTGATTTGCGCGTGGTTCAGATGTTACTTGGTCACAGTGACTTATCAACAACGCAAATATATACCCACATTGCGCAAGATAGACTAAAAAGCATTAATAAAGAGTACCATCCATGATCATAGCTCATGGCAGGATCATTATAGATTTCAGCATATACCATCAATTGTATATCCGTTACTAATCAAAGTGCACCAATTTAGATGAAATTAAAAATTTGAACGTTGTCATTGATCATACTCGTTAAAGCACGTTCAATATAAGGCAATGTAGCATCGAAAAACTCATCAATGCTTCGCAAGATCTCTTTAGCCGTTGCAAAATATTTGTGATTTTTAGCGTATTTGTTCATTACTCTCCATAGCCGTTCGATTGGATTTAAATTGGGTTATACTAAGTTGTTATCGCTGATGGGCAATTAAGATCTGAATGCTTTTAATTTATCCACGGTTGTTGTAATAATTTTTTTGCCATCCATGTAATAAGTAATAATATCACCTGACTTCTCTCCACGTAAAACAGCAGTGTCTCCATTTGTGTAAACAATATTCATATCAAATGTACTTTCATTAACTTTAACCATTTGAGTTGAGTAAACTCTTTTTGTTGAAATCAATCCAAGATCAATTGGTGCCTTCTGTAATGATTTACCCATATGATCATTCACCTTGAGCATTGTTTTAACTTTTGTATCAAAGATATGTGGTTTACCATCGATGGGATTTTTCCCCGCCCAAAATTGAATTGAGTTAAAGACTAATGCATCCGCTGCGAGTGACAATGCATAGACAGGCGCTAGTAACATATTTAATCCACCACGAGCATAGCGATTGTCAACCGCTTTAAGGTTAAATTTCATCACTAACCCAGTAACCGCATTACTACCAACGCAGCCTGAAAGCGTACTTGTGATACTCGCCGTTAATGTCGCCATTACCACAGCTTTTACTAATTTGTTTTTCATGAAAAATCCTTTAAATCAATTATAAATAAACACAGATCCTTGCACCTTGCGCTTTTTATTATATTAAAAATTGATAAAAAAATAAATTTTATTTTCATAAAATTTGAAGTAGAGAATATTTACTACTCGGGTATCATCAGTTTAATCTATACCCGTTACCAATTAAAGTGCACCAATTTAGTTGAAATTAAAAATTTGAAAGTTGTCATTGTACCAACTCGTTAAAGCATGCCCAATACAAGGTAATGTATCATCGAAAAACTCATCAATTCGTCATATGGGTATATCTTGACCGAATTTGTGTGCTACTCCTTTAAGTAGCTTTAACTGAAATTGTTACGATGCAGCCATTTTTGTAGATCAGATCTTAAATATTTAATCGAAAAAGTTATTTTTATATACTCACAGATATCGCTTATATTGAAGAAGGTAATGTCTGTTAAGTTAGCTATTACCAACTCAGTTTAATGCTATTTAATAGACTGTCAAAACCATGATGATTTGAGCTGGTTTTTCGCGTTGAAGAATATTCTTGAAGGTGGCGAAGGATATTGCTTTTGTGCATCATTAGCGTCTGAGAAATCATTTCCTACAATCAGCGTTCAACACATAACAGATAATAAAATATTTATAATAGATCACACTCTCGCTTATCAGGAGATATTTTGTGCTGTGATCCAAGTTTTATTTTTAAATGTGATAATGATATTTCAATGGTGTAATAATGATCTTATTGAAAATTATTTCAAGTGTTTTTTCTAAATGAGATCCGTTATCTTTCAAAGTGCAAAATATAGCCTGCCTTGATGGTAATAGATCCTACGCGGAAAGCATCTTATTTAACTTGTTCAATCGAAGCTTTTTTGACTTTGACGATGTTTTCCTCAAAGCTTGTCCGTTGATGTGCCAG
>JAGLDN010000344.1 GCA_023145575.1 Psychromonas sp. | reverse complement strand
GCCAAGGTAGTTGACGTCTGATATCGCATTGACAATAACACAGGAAAAGCTGTATTTTTATTCTTTTTTCATCGACGACTGTTTACCCTAAGACTAGTTGATGCTGGCAACGACAAGCGCGGTCTGTGTGAAGCGCATTTTTGCGATTTTTTGTGGAGAATTAACGCCGTGCAGTTTTCCATCGAATTCAATGACATTACGACCCGTTACTTTCATTTAAGAAGAAATCCAAGATTGAAGAAATGCACATTCAATCTCATCAGCTTTAAAACGACACAGAGCACGAACAATAGTGCCATGTTTAAACCATGATCAAAAGATCAATATTGACGAAGCCAATTTAACTTTAAATACCCGAAGTCTTCGAGCTCCTCCCAGCTAAAGCCTCAGATATCAACATGCTAATTGAAATAAGTAAAATGTCTCACAGATCATGTTTTTTACAGCATTCAATCCGCTGATCTGTAATGGAATCTAAATTATTTAATAAAGTATCGCTCATAATAGGCTCCTAAAGTAAATAAAGCCTATCACCATTATCACTTATAGATGGCTAACTTAACTATTTTGATTATTAAAATTTAATACTTTAATCATTTCATGCGGATTTATATCGTTTCTAATTCGTATAAAAAGCTGATATCTTTGTTGTATAGAGAAACTAAATATAGTCCTTTTCAAAGCCTCTGAGAGTAACATAATGAAATTACAGCAGTTAAAATATATTATTGAAATTGAAAAACATCATTTCAATATATCACTTGCGGCCGATGCATTATTTACTTCTCAACCCGGAGTAAGTAAGCAAATAAAATTACTTGAAGATGAGCTAGGTTGCCTTCTTTTTTTGCGAAGTGGCAGGAAATTAACAGGGCTTACTGAAACGGGGTTTAAAATAATGTGTTACGCTAAAAAAATACTTGCCGATGTTAGTAATATTTATACAATTTCAGAGGAGTATACTTCCCCTGAAAAAGGGCAATTAAATATTGTAACAAGCCACACACAATCACAATACTCATTACCTTGTGTCATCAAAAGGTTTAATGCCAAGTACCCGAAAATATCGATCAACATTCATCAAGGAACACCGCTTCAAATTAGTAATACGATTCGAAAGGGTGAAGCTGATTTAGCGATTGCGACAGAAGCTTTACACCTTTATAAAGATGTCGTAATGCTACCTTGTTATCATTGGCATCGTTCCATTATCGTACCTAAAACGCACACTCTCGCTACCACTAAAACATTAACTCTTCATCAACTTTCACTCTATCCAATAGTGACCTATCAATTTGCGTTTACAGAAGGATCTCCACTAGATATCACATTTTCATTATCAGGGCTTACACCAAACGTTGTATTTACGGCAACAGATGCTGATGTAATTAAAACCTATGTAAAACAAGGGGCCGGGGTTGGCTTAATAGCAAGCATGGCAATCACAAAAAAAGATGCTGATAGCTTTCACATTATTGATGTAAGCACCTTATTTAAGCCGAGCACCACTTGCATTTGCATTAAAAAAGGGACTTTTTTACGGCTCTATATGTACGAATTCATTGTACTTTTCGCCCCTCATTTGACACGAGATATAATAGAAAAGGCAATGCATCTCAGCGATGAACATTCGCTAGATAAGCTTTTTTCATGTTTTACTTTAGAAGTAAAATAAAGCCTATTTATTTTTAGTTAAAAAGATATTACACATCAGATCATTCAATTGATTTTGCTTTAAATTTTTTATCGGTTCGAACAAGTATTCGGCTCGTAATTACGCCTGCTGTCATGGCGCCGCTTACATTCAATGCAGTTCTCGCCATATCAATAAGTGGCTCAATTGAGATGAGTAATGCTACAATCGTAATAGGCAAGCCCATCGTAGGTAAAACCACCAACGCCGCCAATGTCGCACCACCGCCAACGCCTGCAATACCAAAGGATCCAATGACCACCATTGCAACCAGTGATATAATAAAAGTAAAATCAACATGAATGCCTACCGTGGGGGCAACCATCACAGCAAGCATGGCAGGATAGATACCTGCGCACCCATTTTGCCCGATGGTGGCTCCAAATGTGGCTGAAAAATTTGCAATCGCAGGTGGCACAGTTAATTTATTGATTTGCGTATCAATATTTAAAGGGATCGTTGCAGCAGAGCTACGGGAGGAAAATGCAAACATCAATACAGGCCAGATTAGTTTGAAATAACTAATTGGGCTAATACCTACAAGCGAGACTAAAAAACCATGCACCATAAACATCAACAAAATAGCGACATATGAAGCCACGATAAAGCCTAGTAAGTGTAACATATCATTCGCATTTGAATCAGCGACTACACTAACCAACAGTGCTAAAATACCATATGGCGTGAGGCTCATGATCATTTTAACAAGGCGCATAACGATAGACTGAGCGACATCAACAAATGACTTAATGCTAGCTGCTAGCTTTTTATCTTCTTTAGAAACTTTGTGTGCAGCAACCCCTAGAATTGTTGAAAATAGCACTGATGCAATAAGCGATGTTGAGCGTGCTCCTGTTAAGTCTGCAAACGGATTTTTAGGGATAAAACTGAGTATAATATGTGGAATATTTAGATTACTCACTTGCCCAACACGCCCTTGCAAAACAACTTCACGCGCACTTTCCCTTGTTCCTTCAACTAAACTAGCAGCAGATAAACCAAAAGATTCCGTTACAAAAATACCAATAAATGCAGCAATCATAGTTGTAAATAAAAGTATCCCAATAGTAAGTCCACTTATTTTACCAAGTGATTTGGAACTGTCGATCTTTACAACTGCGGAAAACATTGACACTAAAATAAGTGGCATAATTATCATTTTCAACAAGCCGACATAACCACCACTTACTAAAGATATCCACTGCAATGTGCTTTTAAGGACAGCTGCGTCATAAAAAGGGCAAAGGTGCAGAGCCAAACCGTAAGTACTGCCTGCTACTAACCCCAATAAAACAAGACAAGAAAGGCTACGCCCCTTACGTTGCTGTTGATTTAAAAAAAACATTAGAAGAACGAAAATGACGAGATTAAAAACAATGAAGTAAAGAGTCGTGCTAGATAACATATTACAATTCTCATTCTTAGGTACACTAACGTAATAGACTACTGTTTTTAAAATGAGAATGGTAATAACAAATAGTTATGATATATAACCGTTATCACTCGAAAGTGTGAACCTAACTTTGTATACTCATACTAATTTAAAGATTACAAGTCAGATCGTCCAATCGTTGTGAGAGGATCATACTGCGCCTTAACTCAATATCCGAGCTGATCACTCATAACGGGTATATACCCGTTACCAATCAAAGTGAACTAGTTTAGGTGAAATTAAAAATATGAAAGTTGTCATTGATCCTGCAACTTAACGCAGCACCGATAATTGGTAAAATAGAGTCAAGAAATTTATTTATACTACGCCTGAAATCTTTTGCGGTGGCAAAATATTTATTATTCCTATCATGCTCATTCATCATCTTCCAAGGTCGCTCTATTAAGTTTAACTTCGGACTATAGGCAGATAAATAATGAAGTTTTATACCTATACCCATGTGACGTAAAAGTGCAAATTCAGTAAGTACCAAGGTGCTAGGCATAAAATTACCCTCTCGATGATTAACTACGTTAATCATCAAAGGGGACATTGCGCCTTGAAAATGATTCACTCAGGTGTCCTGAATCGAGGATCTGCAGGTGTGATTGGTATAGAGTCAGTGATTGTGAGATTGATTTAGCCATCTGCAAGGAGCATAACGGGGCCTTGCTAACAATAGTAAAGCAGGTTACACATTACACGGTAACCAAACCAATTTTTGATAAATCAGCAACAATAATTACCGATGCGACAATTAAATTATTAGCGCCATTAAAGCATTTTGTCTTAACGATAACAGCTGATAATGGTAAAGAATTTGCGTACAATAAAGAGGTTTCTAAAAAGCTTGATTGTAGTTATTATTTTACTGATCTCTATTGCTTTTGGCAACGAGGATTGAACGAAAATACTAATGGACTTTTTGATAATATTGGCCCAATTCAACAGACTTTAAATCAATCTGTGATGACTTGGTTGCGCTTGACTTAATTCAACTGAAAAATAGACCAAGAAAGATGCAATTATTAATAACACCATTTGAAATGATGAAAAAACATATGCCAGCACTAGGGGCTGTTGATCTTTGTTT
>JAGLDN010000343.1 GCA_023145575.1 Psychromonas sp. | reverse complement strand
GCCAAGTTAATTGTCGCCTAATAAACCACAATCAAGTGCTTTATACACCTCTTTCTGGTTTGCAAATTCATTCCTATTCTCAGCTGAGATCGTTAAGACAAAATCCTTAAATGACGCCAATAATTTAATTGTTGCATCGGTAACTGTTGTCGGTAATTTATCAAAAATTCGCTTAGTTAAAGTGTAACGAGTGAGTAGATCAACTATTATAAGCAAGTCTCCGCGATGCCCCTTTTTGATGACTAAATCTATTTCCTAATTACCGACTCTCGATCTGTTATTGACTTCTTCTGGGGGCTCTTCAATACGAACTTTATCTTTAATAACCCACGGCAGCTTGCGTGCTTTATTTCTTGATGTGCATTTCTTGGCTATTGGTCGTAATCGAGTGTAAAGATCGCCACCGTCTTTTTTATCCGCCTAACTTAACTTGTAGATCGTTTCATGGCCCACTTTAATAACGTCCTCAAGCTACTTTTAAGGCGACCAAAGATCTGCTCAGAGGTGCAGTTTTCATTCATTTTTGAGGTTAAATCTTTAATTGTTGCGGGTGCCATAACTGGCAACTTACTGAATTTTTTCGCTGTATGATAGCCTTGTTCTCAGCTTGCTTAAATCTATCCGCTCTTAGCGGTATTACGCTTTAATTCTCGTAAAATTTAAGATTGATTAACGCCAAGTTGAAACTCTATTTTAGTTTGACTGATAGCACTTTTATTGAGGGATAAATTTGATATTTTAGTGCATCAGTCAGTTGTGAAGACTCTTTCATTATTTGCATTTCTTGTTGGAGGAAAAGTAGTGAAGATATACTGAACTGGCTACTTTTTAAACTAATTTAAGCGATGTACTTGAGAATTGAATCTAGGACTGCTTAAAATAACTTACTTCGGCGTTACAAGTTTGGTAAAGCTAACAGTCAGTTATATTAACTTACGCCTTGAATTAAGCGGTTTTCATGCCTGAAATTAAGATTACATATTTAATGTAATTTGTATTGTCTTTACGTCACATGGGTATAAACAACAGACCGATGGATGATCCTCCATATTTTTCACCTAAATTAAAGAGCACGAATTTCGGTTATTTAACTTTTAATATAGCAAAGTAACACATCACAAATCTGCTATTATGCTCTTCGCTTGTTAGCGTCTGTCTTGCGGAATTTTTTAATCTGGGATCGCTAATTGCCATTTCAACCAATCAGGATCTATTTCTTTTTTTATTATAAATTGGGCAAACGCTTGTGCTTCAGGCTGAAGTGGCTCTTTGTCTGTTGTCGTCATATTAAGACCCCCTTTAATAATAGAATTTATAGAGTTGGACTTTAAACTTATTCCTGTAATGCCCACATCGAGATTGAAACCATATGCTGGCCAGAATATTGAGTTAGTTCTTATCAAATGTGCATATTGAGGGTAAATATTTAATATTATTTTTACCCCTGAAGAATTTTTAGTGAGTTTTTTTTCTGTGACTTCACCAATTTGTATTTGCCGATGATAAACGGGACTTCCAATGGAGGTTGATCCTGCGTTTACCGCAAGTATCACAATTGGGAGCCCAACGTTTTCTGTTTTTAGTTTTGGTGCGTCTCTTTCGCCTTTGAATTTTGTTGTTGTATCGCCAGTCCCAGGCAATACATTAATATAGACGCCTGAAACAAGTGTTGATAAGTTTTTGGTGCCCGATAGTGAAATTTCACTGCGAATGATCCAAAATCGCGAGCCTTTTCGTGCTATTTTTTTGGCGTATTTCTCGTCGATTTGCAAACTTGCCTCAACCTTATTGTTTTTATTGAGTGTGAGGGCGGTGATTTTGCCAATGGTTAAACCTTTTAGGCGAACTTGACTGCCGATCTTCAACTCGTATGCTTGATCAAAAGTGAGTGTGATCTCTGTCGATTTTTGTGTCGCCTGCACAAAGTTGTCAAATAGTTTATATGTTCCATCATTGAATCGATTTTTAATGTTATTATTTCCTTCATCGATGGCAATCCCACCACTTACGATAGACAAAATAGATTGAGCTTGAATTTTTACACCAGAAAAACCCGTATTTATTTTGACACCGCTCACATTCCAAAAGATGCTTTTATTATCAATTAAATACTTATATTCAGCTTTTATTAGCAATTTTGTGCGGATCATACCTGATTTAGTAATTGTAAAAGAGCTTATTTTTCCAATAGGGAGTTTATGGTAATAAACGGGTGCTCCTGCGATAACTGAGGGCAGTACTTTACTGATCACAATAATAGATTTGGGTGGGATAAATACCTTTTTACCCAATTTAGCCATGGACATTGAAGGGTAGAGTCTAAATTTAATTGGATTTTGAAGCTTTTTTTGCTTACTTTTTTGAATGATTGGTAATTTGTTATATAAACCGATGCCGCCATTGACTATATTTTGTAAAGGCAAACTATGCATTTCAATGCCATTTAATAACGAGGCTTTTATTTTAATACCACTCAATAAATAAAACTGACTATTGCGGTTTACTAAATATTGATATTGCGTTTCAATATTTATTTTTGTTTCAATGAATTTTCCATCTGCTGAAAAATCTAAGGCTGAGATATTACCAATTTTTATTCCATGATAGATCACCGAGTCGCCATCATTTAATCCAGTTGCATTGTCAGTCACTAACGTTAATTTAGTAGATGATGCCGTTGAATGATGTGATTCAAGTACGATAAAACGCATCGCAGTTGGTTGTTTTGTGTGTGTGTCATCATCTACAAAAGCGATGTAATTACCTGTAATGATATTTGATAAATTTTTAATATTGGAAAAGGCAAGTGAGCTTTTTTCTAGCCAAAACTGCGCGCCTTTGGTTATCATATGACTAAAATGTGTGTTTATGGTGGCATTTGCGATAAAAACTTTTTTCTCAGTGCTGTAATTAATTTGAGTAATTTGACCTATCTTAAAGCCTTTAAATTTAATGCTTGCATCTTCTGGTAAGTTGGTAATGTCATGTAAAACCAACTCAATCTTTAATCCTGCTTGTGCTTGTGCAAAATCATCATATAACTGGTATATTTTTTTGCTGTCTTTGTTTATTTTATTTGATTTTTTCGGAGAGCTAAAGGTTATGCCTCCTGCAATCAGTGAGGTTAAACTATCTAACTTAACATGTAATCCAGATGCAGAGATATTGGCGCTTATTCCACTTATATTCCAAAATTTAGTATCTTTTTTAACTAAGTTACTATATTTTTTATCAATGTAGGCTTTAATTTTGACGAGTTGTCCGCTGCTATCGAGGTACACTTGCATTACCTCACCGACTTTTATTTTTTTGTAAAAAATAGGTGAATTGTTTGAAATGCAGCGCGCATTTGTACTTTGTAGTGAGATCAAGAGCGCATTATGAGGTGCTAAAACGGGTTGTTTTGAAATTGCTATAAAATGGGTGCTATCAGGGCCATTACCTGGAGACATATTAATATAGCTACCGGTTAAAAAAGTATCTAAGCCACTGATAGAGGTTAAATTTATTTTAGCCGATACTAACCAAAATTTAGTTTGTTTCTTTAACATAAACGTTGCATCAGGCTCTATCTGAGCAGTAATATCTACCCCGCCTTTAATACCAAATTGAATTTTTTTAACCTTGCCTATCATCACTCCTTTATAAAGAATGCGCGTTTTATCGGGAATAATGCTTTGTGCAGATATAAAATGAATTGTAATCGTTTTTTTAGCATTAACGATATTGTTAAAAAGTAGCCAGATACCAATAATGGCAGCAAAAAGAGGCAGAAGCCAAATGGGTGAAAAACCTCTTTTTTTTACTATTTTTACCATATTTGATACTGTGGTATTTGTTTGTAAATTTTTAGCCATTATTTGTAGTATCCCAAATTAAACGAGTATCGAAAGTTCTTGTTGCAAAAAGTGTGGTGATAATAACAAGGGTAAATGCGCTAGCTCCAGTGCCTGGGTAAACCGATAAAAGAACCCCCTTGTTAAAAACAGCGCTCATAATGGAGATAACAAATAGATCAAGCACAGACCATTTGCCAATGAAGTCAATTGCCTTGTGTGCGTAGAGTTGTTTTGTTGTAGATAAATTCCATTTAAAGTGAATCGATAATGAAATTAGAGTAAGTATCAGTATTTTTAATATTGGGACGACAAATGATGCGAAAAAAACAATAATAGCAATACCTGGCATACCAGTTTTGATAAGGGAAGAAATGCCACTGAAGATCGTATCTGGATTTTCAGTGCCATTTTTTAACAAAATGGTAATAGGAAACAAATTCGCTGGAATCAGTAGTATAGCGGCAGTAATAATCAGTGCCCAGGTGAGTTGTAGGCTATTTTTTTTTCGTACAGAGATTGTATTTCTACAGACAGGACAATGATCAGGGTATACTTTAAATTCACTGATACAAGTACAAATTGGGCAAGCTTGTAATCCTTGTTCTATAGCAGATCTTCCGTTAACAGCAAATTTTGACATGACAACTCCCTTTGTTTTTAACAATTTACTTTAAGTTGGTTATGATGTTCATGGTTTCTTTGATGGAAAAGCTTCCAATAATAATCGTTACTATAGTTTGCTATTATTGTCATATCTACTAATAATAACGCTACAAAAAAATAAAAACCAATCCCAACATATAGATCTGCATAATGCAGTAATTTTGAGATGGATACTAGTATGCTGAGCATGTAAACATCAAGCATTGACCAATGAATCAAAGCCCTTGTCAACTTAAATACTTTTGGAAGATAAATTGGATAGTGATTGATCATAATACATAGACTAGAATAAGCTATTGATAACAATAACAATACTGGTGCAACAACAGCGCAAAAAAACACAGTAATGGCGACTATAGGATCTGAATGAAGGAACATCAATGGGCCATCAATTAATGCAGTGCCTTCAGTTATCTTTAGCATATGCAGTGAAATAAGTGGCAAGATAAATGCGGGATAGCAAATGAATAATGCCGTTAAACACAGTGCTAACATTGCGGGTGGGTTGAATTTGGTATTTTTATAAACCGTACTATTGCACCTGCTACATTTCGCAACATGTTTTCTAGAAATAAAGGGGATTTTTGATACCATGTCACAATGACGGCAAATAATCGTTTTCATTTTATTTAAATACCTTATTTATTTAAATATCTTATTCAGTTAAATACCTTATTCAATTAAATAACTTACTCAATTTGAAATTTTAGTACAAGATGACTGCTATAGACTTATGTAACGCAAATATAAAATGCCTGTCTTTAGTTCAGGAATCACATCAGAAAATAACGTTCGACCTTTCAAGGATTAGTGCTAATCGTTTGTCTTACGCACTAACGAAAAATGTTAATTATTGTTCCGTTATTCGATTGTTGTAAGGCAGTGCTAACTTTTTTAATAAATTAAGGCAGGCCAGAGCCACACATAACAACACAATTTGCACAAATTAGCGTTGTTAAAAAATTTCAACTTCAAACTACTATTTAAGGATCAACGTCTTTATTTTAATTCTCCAAAAGGTCATTAACTTGGTAAATCATCGAGCGGGCAATTTTATGCTTAGTACCTCGGTACAATTTGTTTTGCTAACTTTTATCTTGAAGTATCACTTGTATATGTAAACTCAATCAAATGAGTAGAGACGCTAGATATAATAAGTATAAAATATATTGTAATGCCAAGTTACCTCAAATTGCAAAAACTGCAAGTAAAAATGTATGTATACGAGTCATGATTTTTAAATTTAATGTTGCATTTTAGTCATGTGAGTAAATGGACAATATATTACCGTCTAAAATAGCGTGATCATCTTGCATCTTCAAGCGAGAAAACAAAAACCACTGAATGGCAAGCGGATAAATTTGATGCTCTTGTATTAAAACACGCTTAGCAAGTTCTTGTTCAGTATCTTCTTTATAAATAGGTACTTTTGCTTGCAATACTACAGGACCGCTATCAAGCGTTTCAGTGACAAAGTGTACACTTGCACCATGTTCATTTTCTTTTGCGTCAATGACGCGTTGGTGTGTATTAAGACCGGTATACTTTGGTAATAATGAGGGGTGGATATTTAGTATTTTACCTGAAAAACGTCTCACAAAAGCAGCAGTTAAAATACGCATAAACCCTGCTAACACAATCAAATCTGTTTGCAAAACATTAATTTCCTTGATAAGTTGTTGATCAAAAGCTTCACGCGAATTTACCTTTTTGGCATCAACAAAAATGGTTTGAATGCTGGCTTTTTTAGCTCGTTCTAACCCAAAGGCATGTTTTTTATTGCTAATAACAGCAGTAATTTCGATAGCCACATTATCAATCGTTTTATTATGTAGTTTATCGATGATGGCTTGTAAATTTGATCCGCTTCCAGAAATAAGCACAACTATTTTTTTTGTATGTTTGGTCATGCTTTTATTTTATCTCCACTTGTGTATCACCCTTAGCGGCCTCTTCAATGTGCCCTAAAATCCAGGCATTTTCGCCTTGAGCATTTAAAATCTTAACCGCGCGCTCTTTTTCACTATCAGGCACAATAATAATTAAACCAATGCCACAGTTAAAGGTACGATACATTTCTGCTGTTTCTACATTACCTTTTTCTTGCAGCCATTTGAAGATCTCAGGCCATTGCCAACTATTCGCATCAATAACGGCTTTATAGTCTTTAGGTATCACACGCGGAATATTTTCCCAGAGCCCACCACCAGTAATATGAGATATCGCATGAACAGAGCAGTTTTTGATAAGTTCAAGTGTTGATTTAACATAAATTTTTGTCGGGGTGAGTAGCGTATCGCCAAGTGTTGATCCTGCAAAACTGGCGTTAATATCGGCATTTGTAACGTCTAATATTTTTCGGATCAGGGAATAGCCATTGGAATGAGGACCACTTGAACCTACCGCAATTAGTGCATTGTTAGCAACAACTTTTGAGCCATTAATAAGCCCTGATTTTTCTACAACACCCACACAAAAACCCGCAATGTCGTAATCTTCTCCTTTATACATGCCAGGCATTTCTGCTGTTTCACCACCGATCAAAGAGCAGTTTGATTGTAGACAGCCTTCACCAATGCCCTTAACTACATCAGCGGCAACATCGACATCAAGTTTGCCAGTTGCATAATAATCTAAAAAAAATAATGGCTCAGCACCTTGAACAATTAAATCATTTACACACATAGCAACTAAATCGATGCCAACAGTATCATGTTTTTTAATATCCATTGCTAAACGTAATTTTGTGCCAACACCATCAGTGCCTGCAACAAGTAGTGGCTCCTTATAGCCTGTTGGAAGTTGGCATAGAGCCCCAAAACCACCGAGTCCGCCCATTACTTCAGGGCGTTTAGTGCGCTTTGCAACCTTTTTAATGCGTTCAACAAGTGCAGTGCCAGCGTCAATATTAACCCCTGCGTCTTTGTAGTTTAAAGATTGTTTTTGCCTAATCACTAGCATTCCTTAAATAACCATCATAAAAAGTAAGACAGTTTTAAATTTTATTATAAAAAACGCAACATTTTAGCATTTAATGCGCTACTATTTGATTTTTAATTTGCAAACAGTGAAATCTTTTTACATGATGTAGTATTGAAGCTTATATATTTTATATATTATAGCGACTTATTCTATCAGTATTAACATCTTTTAAATGGTGACAAATCAATGAAATCTATATTATTAAAGGCAACCTTAGTCCTGTTTTGTGCTTCTTATGCATCATTTGCGTTGTCACTGAATTTTGATGCTCCTTACCTGGGCAATGTCATTGCGCATAAATTGGATGAAAAAACGCTACAGACAACAGCATTAGCACAAGTGCTTGTTAAAGTTTCTGGAAATAGCAGTATTGTTTCAGTGTTGCAAGCAAAAGAGTTACTTAAACATCCTGAAAGCATGCTTTCTCAATCTGGTTATCAAACATACAATAACACAGAATATTATTTTGCTTTATTTGATAAGTTGAAGATAAATAATTTTTTAGTTAATATTAAGCAACCAGTGTGGGGTGGAATTCGTCCTAAAACACTTGTTTGGCTTGCTGTGCAAAGTGATAATGGAAAAGAAATCATGTCTGATTCATCTGTTTTAGCAGGCAGTGATTTTCAGTTGATTGAGCAACCTCGTGCGCGGGGGATTAAATTAGATTTTCCGATAATGGACATAGAAGATAATAGTATTACTATATCTGATCTTATTGGAAAATTTTATAATAATATTGCAAAAGCCTCCGCCCGCTATGATGTGGAGTATTTTGTTGTTGCTAAGATGCAGCAACTTTCTGATACCAGTTGGCGGTTAAATTGGTCATTACTCTATTATAATTTATTATCCAAGAAAAATAATGAGATCATATCGAAAACATTGATAGGCTCACGCGCGGACGTAGAAACGAAAATGGTCAACCAAATTGCAGACTTTTACGTAAGCCGATATGCTGTAACGCGTAGTTTGGGTGATAATATAACTCAAGATATTTATGTTAATGGGATCCAAAATTATAAAGAGTTTTCTCTTTTTATTAATTTCTTAACAAAATTACACTCAGTATCTTTATTTAGATTAAAAAAAATAAATATGGATCAAATTGATGTAGCAGTAAAAATTAATGGCGGCTTGGAAAGTTTCAAAAATGCATTAAATCTCAATAAACATCTTTTGATGATCGCGCCACCAAAAGTAGATACGCCGATTGAAGATGAAAAGCCAATAGTTGATGTCGTGTCGCAGGCTAACGGAGGCTCTGTTGTAAGTGATGCCGGAAAGGCTGTTAGTGATTCAGCCGCGGTGGAGAGTGAAGCTGCTTCAGCTGCCAGTAATACAGGCTTGGTGGTGAGTGATGCCGTTGCAGCTGCCGGTGATACAGATAAAAAAGCTGTGAAGGCGGAGGTGACTGTAAATGAAAAGGTAATTGTTGCAGATCCACTTTACTTTAATTGGCATTAAAATCAAATAATGGTGCAAGATGAATTATGCTTTCAATATCCGTTGTTAGCTCTAAAATTTCCTGATGATGAAACGTTTGCGAGTTTTTACCCAGGAAAAAATGGCGATTTAATTACTTTACTTAAAAATAGTGTTGTTGGCATCGGTGAGCCTGTTCTATACATGTGGGGAGAGGTGGGTAGCGGTCGCTCACATCTGCTACATGCACTCTGCGCGGAAATGGATGATAAAGGATTAGAGATTGCTTATATCCCTCTGACTCATTATCAAAGCATGGCATTAGATATTTTTGAAAACATGGAAAACATGTCGATGGTTTGCGTTGATAATATCGAATTGATTGCGGGTAATAAAAAGTGGGAAAAAGCCTTGTTTGATTTTTATAATCGTTGGCGTGATAACGTAGACAAAGAGCCATTAGGTGCGAGTTTGGTGCTTTGTGCTTCAGGTTTACCTAAAGATATTGGCATTGAACTTGTTGATCTTGTGTCACGATTTGAATGGGGATCTTGTTGTCATTTACTGCCGTTAAATGATGAAGAAAAGTTAGGTGCGTTGCAATTGCGTTCACAACTTAAAGGTATCAAACTCCCTGTCGATGTCGGACGGTTTTTATTAACCCGTTTATCAAGAGAAATGGATCTGTTGTTGAATATTTTAGATAAATTAGATAACGCTTCACTTGGATCACAGCGGAAACTAACCATTCCCTTTGTTAAAGAAGTATTACAACTTTAGTGCAGACACATATCAATGATACTTCAAGATGTAACCTCAGCTGGAGAACTCATGTGATACCTTGTTACTGTTCTTTTTGCGAATACTTAAATCTGACGCTTGCCGAGAGTGTATTTTGTAAAATAAACATCTCCTATAAAAAAAAGTGTCGCAAAAATGAATTCTGTTGCTGCTAATATTCTTTGTGCACTCACACTGTAAAAAATAACAGTGGCATGCATCATGTAGAGGACCGCGAGAAAAGCGCTCCATGCATATGTGTATGGGTTGCTATGTATTATCCCATTTAATGGGAATAATAGTGGAATAAACCAAATTAAGGTGATTAAAATCAAGTTTATTCCAAGCGCTGGCGGAGATAGCCATAAATGCCAGATGGGTACTATTAATAACAACCCGAAGTATCCAGTTTGCGCAATGTGTTTGTAGGTATTTATCTGTTTGTTTTTCATGAAAGGATGGCTAAAACTGAATCAGGTGGGCGGCCAATTTTTGCTTTATTATTGGCGATAACAATTGGGCGTTCAATGAGTTTTGGATTATTGACCATGGCATCGAGTAATACTTTTTCAGTGCAGTCTTTTGTTAAATTTAGTGTTTTATAAATTGCTTCGCTAGTGCGCATAAGTTGGCGAGCAGATCCAAAACCTAGCTGAAAAATAATTTTTTTTAGCACTTCGATTGTTGGTGGTGTTTCTAGGTAATTAATTATCTCAATGTTGGCATTTTCAACGGATCTTAATATCGCAAGTGTTGCTCTACTCTTTGAACATAAATTGTTGTGATAAATTGTGATGTCAGTCATTTTTGCCTTCTTAAATTCAGATATTTATGCGCATGTGACGTAAAGGTGAAAAGTCAGCAAGAAAAATCGCATCTATCTGCTCGATATAACATTACTTAACTTCGAATTTAAATAAAGATTTTAATTCTTAACTGTCGCACCAAGTCGACATTTTATAACTGCCTAAATTGGTTAAAGTAGCCTTGCCCTGCGGAGTAAGGCTCTGATGTAAGCGTTCTGCTACAACATTCTAAAAGAGAATAACTTTGTCAGCATTAACATTTTTTTGTGCAGGTAAACGATAAGCATCGATAACTGTTGATAGGTAAAATATTCTGTCTTGATCTGACATCCCAGCGAGAAAGCTTTGAGAAAAACACCTTCAAAGTAGACAAGTATCGATGCCATAAGTTAGATCGGATGCTTTCCGTTTAGGATCCGTCTCCCTCAAGGTTTGCAATATTTCAAGCTTGAATGATTACGAGTATAGCAATAGCATTAAGGCATTAATTTTTTTAGGTTTAATACTATTGCTATTATTGTGCTGGCCAACGCGCGATATAGTCCATGGCATTGTCAGGATCAACAAGCTCTTCTGAAGTGATTTTATCACGCACGGAGAATCCAAGGTTATGCATTGTATCTCGGGTCCCCGTTAATAAGTGATGCCACCAAGGCAATTGTTTACTTTCGGATAGTAAACGATAAGCACACTTAGCGGGTAACCAGTAATATTTGTCAATGTCTTCACGCTCGATTTTTTTGCAATCGATTACATATTCAAAGCGATTTTCATATTTTTTGCATCGACAAGTTGTACAATCTAAAAGTTTGCAGCCAATAGTGGTGTAGATCAATGGCTTTGATTCATCCTGTTCAGTAAATTTAGTGAGACAGCATTTTCCACAGCCATCACAAAGGGATTCCCATTCTGATTCACTCATTTCTTGAAATGTTTTTTCTTTCCAAAACTCACTCATTTATTTACCAATCCTTTAATACGTGGATATTTAATTCTATCTGAAAGGTAACACACAGCTATTGAAAAATAATATGAACGATTCCAATGCATTAAAACATGAAAATTGTTATAAACCAAATAAATTCGATTATTTATATCATCGGGAATAATAATAGATGCATCAATTTTAACTTTCGGTAGATTACGGCCATTATATCGCCGAACGCCCAAGGCTTGCCATTGTGACAGTGTTTTTTTATGATTGATCCCCGCTAAAGTTAAATCAAAACCTTTGGGAAGGATGACTTGTCTTCCCCATGTTTGATTACCTTGCCAACCCTCTTTTTTTAAATAATTAGCTGCAGATGCAAATATATCACCTTTTGATTTCCAAATGTCTTTTTTACCATTGCCAGTATAATCAACTGCATAATTTAAGTAAGACGTTGGCATAAATTGAATTTGACCCATTGCGCCTGCCCAAGAGCCAATGAATTTATCAGATGTTATATTACCTTTTTCCAAAATAGTTAGCGCGGCAAAGAGTTGATTTTTAAATAACTCTTCTCTTCTTCCTTCATAAGCCATTGTTGTTAAAGTTGAAATGATACTTGTGTTACCTGTTAAACTGCCAAAATTCGTTTCAATTCCCCAAAGTGAAACAATAAAACGCGGCTGAACATTATATTCTTTACCAATTTTATATAGTAATTTATAATATTTTTTGTACAGTCTCCTTGCTTTTTTTATCTTCCACCCTGGAACAGTGCGAAGGACATATTTATCAAGCTTCAGTTTAAACTCAGGTTGCTTTTTGTCGGATTTAACACTGTGTTGTAATAGCTTGACTTTTTTAAACGCGTCCTTTACAGTCTTTTTATGTATGCCTTTTTCAATGGCTTCTTTTTTTATGTTAGTGACATATTCACTAAAGGAAATTTTCTCTTTTACTAATGGCGTGTGGATTGGTTCCGCACTTTTGGCAATAGTGCAGTATGAAATAATAGAAACCAGCAGAAAAATCTTCTTGACACTTGGAATAATACTGTTAAATGTCATTCTAACTCCTTACCTTATTTGATGCGCTTTGTTTCATTTTTTGATGTTCTTCTAAATAATTAATTGTAAAGGGTGGCAGCTGCAAATAAAATCCGTGAACTTCTATTTCTTGAATAATTTTTTTTGCAGATACAATGGCCATCTTTTTATCTTTATGGAGGTTAATAATAGTTACTAATTTAGTTTTCCCTAATTGAGCAAGAAGTAGTTCTGGTACATATGAGAAATTATCGCACTTTTTTACAAAAAGATAAGTATTATTTTTAAGAAAACTTTTATATATAGCACATAACATAATGTTTTTATATCCTTTATCTTGCCTATTTATTTCGTTAACGCTAATATTGAAAATAATATTTTACATGATAAAACATTCGACTTTAGATAAGAAGTAAAAAATTTATTTATATGGGATACATCATGACTTTAAAATCGTTAAGCTTTTTATTGTTTGTTGTCTCACTTAAGGATGGGGATTTATCCCCCTTAATTGAAGAGTTGCATAAAAAAAGCGAAAGGTCCCCTAGTTTTTTCAAATTTTCACCCATTGTTATTCATGTTGACAATAAAAATCCAATGGTAGATTTAAGCCTTGATTTTAAACAAATACGGCAAATTATTTTAGATGAAGAATTTATCCTTGTCGGTATTTCCGGAGACTTAACTTCGGCTCAAAAGGATTCACTTCATAGACTAGATATAGCAGTATTAAAAAGTGCTAATCCTTCATTGGTTAACAATGCGGTTAAGACGGAACAAGCTGAAGTAAAAAGCGAATCAATACCTGTTGGCGTTCACATAGATCCAAAAGCGCAATTACATCAAGGGAAGGTGCGTTCTGGGCAACAGGTTTATGCAAAAGAAAATGATTTAGTGATACTCGGCGATGTAAATGCGGGTGCAGAAGTCATTGCTGATGGAAATGTTTATATTTATGGTGTGCTACGAGGACGTGCGCTAGCTGGTGCGACGGGAGATCAAGATGCGGCTGTTTACTGTACATCATTTGCACCAGAATTAGTTTCTATCGCTGGCACCTACAATTTAACTGCAGAGCTACCAGAAGAATTTATTAATACAAGCTGTGTTGTGAAGTTTAAAGATAAACAATTAGAAATAGTGCCTCTTTACGAAAAATGAAAATATTATAAGGATATTAAAATGGCAAAAGTAATTGTAGTTACCTCGGGAAAAGGTGGTGTTGGTAAAACAACAACTAGCGCATCAATCGGAAGTGGCCTCGCCGCTAGCGGTGCTAAAACGGTTGTTATTGATTTTGATATTGGACTGCGCAATCTTGATCTTATCATGGGTTGTGAGCGCCGAGTTGTATTTGATCTTATTAATGTTATTAATAAAGAAGCTAATTTACAGCAAGCTTTAGTTAAAGATAAAAGAATAGAAGGGCTATATATACTACCGGCTTCTCAAACAAGAAATAAAGATGCATTGAATAGATCGGGTGTTAAAGCTGTTATTGAAGAGCTTAAAGATGATGGTTTTGAATACATTATTTGTGATTCGCCAGCTGGTATAGAGCAAGGTGCAATGATGGCACTTTATTTTGCAGATGAAGCCATTGTGACAACAAATCCTGAAGTTTCATCAGTACGTGATTCCGATCGTATTACAGGGATGCTTTCAAGTAAATCATTTAGAGCGGAGCAACAACTAGATCCTGTAAAAGTACACCTTATTATTACAAGATATTGCCCAGAGCGTGTTAAAAATGGCGAAATGTTAAGTATTGCAGATATTAATGAATTATTGGGCATTGAACTACTGGGTGTTATCCCTGAATCAGAGTCTGTATTAAATGCATCAAACTCAGGTGAGCCTGTGATTTTAAATAAAGATAGCGATGCAGGTAAAGCATATCAAGATACAGTGGAGCGTTTACTTGGAGTTGAATGTGACTTTCGTTTTATTGATTATAAAAAGAAAGGTATTTTAAGCCGTATATTTGGAGTCTAAAATGGGAATATTAAGTTTTTTTACGAAAAACAAGACTAAAGTTGGGAGCGCTCAAACAGCAAAAGAGCGTTTGCAAATTATTGTCGCACATGAACACCCAGGTAGCACAGTGACGCCTGCTTATTTACCTGAGCTACAAAATGAAATTATTGAAGTGGTAAAAAAATATTTAACGATATCAGATAGAGATGTAAAGTGTGAATTAACCGATAAAGTTGATAGCAATATGTCTGTACTTGAAGTAAATATAGCCATGCCAAAATCATAATATATTCATATTTTTTCAGTTTTTTATTTGTCTTACTATCACATTTATCCGTAATCACATAATGTATTAGGAGATCCGTTTATTAGTTGTTGTGTATGATCAATACTGTGTCCTTGTGTCGCGGATAAGGAAAATAATTGCCAGATCGTAACCTTGGATAGTAAAACAAATTTTTAAGCAGTTATCCTTTTCTTTTGTGTCTTGCTTGATTATCACTTCTAGCTGTCATTGTCAAATTCAGCTAAATAAGGATAATACTTTAATTGACAATCCATAATGTTTGTTTTTCACCCATTATACCGCAAGATACAATCTATGCCTTTCCCTCTATTGATAGGTAGAATTAACCAAATTGTTACTTATTAACTGCGTAACATCAGTTATATAACTAATGAATTAACTCGTTTTATCTTTTTATCTTTTTATCTTTTTATCTTTTTTAACTTTTTAACTTTTTAACTTTTTTAACTTTTTAACTTTTTAACTTTTTATATTTTTGTTAACATCTATTTTTGCAAGAGGTACTTGGAAAATTAAAATTTGGAGGCGAGCTTGGTATATCGAAATGACTTTTATACTGATAAAAATATAATAGGTTATACTGGCAACCTTGCACTTTCATCTCAGGTTAGTATTTATTTCTTTGACCCCATTCAACGTGCTTTTGGACACATCACCCAACAACACTATATGCCACAAAATATAGGTAGAATGGTAGTTTCAATTGATAGAGATTACTTAATATCTGATGTTACGCAGTAAGCTAAAA
>JAGLDN010000342.1 GCA_023145575.1 Psychromonas sp. | reverse complement strand
CAAGGTAGTTGACGTCTGATACAAAGCATTTTTGCGTCACATGGCTATATATCTTTCTAAAATGGGAGCATTGCATGCAATAGATTCAACTTTCTCATGCTCAGCAGATCTGGTTTTTCATATCAATAAAGCTGAGCAACTTAATATTTCTATGGTGGCTTATGCAAAACAAAATAATATATCAGTTCAAGCATTCTATTGTGCAAAATTCAAGTTACTTGAAAAGGGTGCGCCCTCGGTATAAATGAGAAGCATTTTCAAAGGTTATGGGTATATACATTAACTATTAAGTGCTATCAATTTTTTTGCTGTTGATTTTATTTTAGAAAAAAGTGAATCAAAATCAGTTTCTATTAAACATGGGTTTAATAAAGTAAATTTCAAAAATATTTTTCCATTTATTTTTGTTTCTGCAATCACTGCATCACCAGATGTCAACAGTTGTAAACGCAGCGTTTGGTGTAATTTATTAAATTTTTCATCAGATAATTCATGTTGGTAATCGCTACTTAAACGAAATAGAAGGGTTGTGAGAAGTGGATCGCAACATAACTCGAAATTTTTATCTTCTTTGAGTCTATTTGCAAGGTGTTTTGTCATTCTGATCAGTTTATCTAACATCTTTCCTAGTGTCGGTGCGCCGACACTTTTAAGTGTCATGTACATTTTGAGCGCATCAAAACGCCTAGTTGTTGTGATACTTTTATCAACTAAATTGGGGTATTTATCACCTTTACGATTTAAATAATCAGCGTGAAGGCAAAAATTTTTAAAATTGTTTTTGTCTTTCAATAATATAGCGGCGCAACTAATTGTTTGAAAAAATAATTTATGGAAATCAATCGCCACACTGTCTGCTTTTTCTATTCCGGATAGACGGTGTTTATGTTGTTGGCTGAGTATTACCGCGCCACCATAAGCACTATCAACATGGTACCAAATGTTTGCTTGTTGTGCTATTTTGGCAATAGTTTGTAAATCATCAATGGCACCATGATCTGTGGTACCAGCGGATGCAACAATGGCTATCGGAAGTAAACCTTGTTCTTTTAAAGTATCAATACACCTTTGTAGTTCATCGGTATTCATTTGTCCTTGAATATTGGTACTAACCCTCACAACAGATCGCACGCCAATCCCCATCAACGCCGCTGATTTTTGAACAGAAAAATGGCTTTTGTCGGAGCAGATAATGCGCATTTTGTTGCAGTATTCAGGTAAGCCATCTTGCACAATATTGTGCTTTGAATATTTTCTTGCAAAGCAATTACGAGCAAGTATTAACCCCATAAAATTACTTTGTGTTCCACCACTGGTAAATACACCGTCACTATGATCACCCATTGAATAAGTTTTGGTGAGCCAGTCAACAATAAATTGTTCAAGATAAGTTGCAGAGGTTGCTTGGTCCCATGAATCCATTGATTGATTTAAAGCCGCGATGTAAAACTCAGCAATAATTGATGAAATCAGCGGAGGGGTATTCAAATGTGCAATACAATGCGGATGTTGCACAATAATTGCATTTTTAGCTATCAATAAATGAGTATGATTGATCACACTCTCTAACGATTCAACACTTTCTAAATCGCTGCTATAAATAGTATTTTTGAGTAATTGAGGATCAAGCGCAGAATAGGGCTGTTGACACTCATTAAAAAGTGATTTTAAATTTTTTAGTGTTAATGTCGATGCATTTTCAAAGGCTTGATTATTACCATCACCAATTTGAATGAAATGCTTTAACCAAGGTTGTTCAGTATGTTGCTGTAGTGTATTCAGCAACATCATTATTGTGAGACACTTGTATTTTCAAGCGCATATTCAACGATTTTAGCAACAAAATTTATTTGTGTTTCACTGATGATAAGCGGCGGTAAAAATCGCAAAACAGCACCTTGTCGCCCACTTATTTCAATTATTAAACCACGCTCGAGTGCTAGTCGTTGTATTTGTAATGTGCGCTGCGTATCGCTCACAGGATGTCCGAGCGGATTAAATTCATTTTCCTTAACGATTTCAATTGCGCACATTAAACCGCGTCCGCGTACTTCTGCAATACAAGGATGTTTTTGTGCAATCTCAGATAATAATCTACGTAATTGTTCACCTCGTTGTTGAGCATTTTTTGTAAGGTTATCACGTTCAATTATCTCTAGTGTCTTAGCCCCACTTGCCATTGCTAATTGGTTTCCTCGAAAAGTCCCCGCATGCTCCCCTGAAAGCCAGCAATCAATTGATTTATTATAGATAATAACTGACATTGGCATCCCACCACCAACAGCTTTTGCAAGGAGTAAAATATCAGGCTCAACCCCTGATGCTGTAAATGCAAAATTATCCCCTGTACGTCCGATACCACATTGAATTTCGTCAAAAATAAGTAAAATTTCATATTTAGTTGCAATGCGGCGTAGTGCTTGAAGCCAAATGTTAGGCGCGGATAAAACACCTCCTTCACCTTGAACGGGTTCAACAATAATTGCAGCAGGCTTTGTCATGCCACTTTCATCATTTTCTAAAACCGATTCAATGTAACGAATGCTTTGTTTAATGCCTTGTATACCACCAAGACCAAAAGGACAGCGTAAACTGTATGGAAATGGAAAAAAATGTACATCTGACATTAAACTTGTACGACGGTTTTTGGGGCTTAGTTTCCCCGTTAAGGCAAGCGCGCCATTTGTCATGCCGTGATATGCACCATGAAATGAAATCATGGTATTGCGTTTAGTGACCATTTTTGCAAGTTTTATTGCGGCTTCAACGGCATCTGATCCAGAGGGGCCACAAAATTGAACGTGTGCATTTTTAGCAAAAGTCTTAGGTAAAAAGTTCATTAATGTTTTGATGAAATGATCTTTAACAGGCGTTGTTAAATCAAGTGATTGATAAGGGATCCCTTGATTTAATTGAGAAATAATTACTTGGTTTATTTCAGGATGATTGTACCCAAGCGGTAAGGAGGCAACGCCTGCTAAGCAGTCAACATAGATTTGCCCTTTCGTATCTTCAATAATGACACCACGTGTTGTTTTAATTGCAATGGGAAATCGACGAGGATATGAACGGACTTCTGATTCATAATGCGCTTGATTTATTAGCATAGTATCAGGTGTTAAATCATAGCGTTGTGTTGCACAGGGGATCTCTTGATCATTAGATAATGGCATTTGAGATTCAAAATTACAAATATTTTTCATAAACGGATCACTCGAACTATTTAAAGGGGGCTGTAAAAAATAAAGGTAGCACAATGAAGTGCTTAAATTATTCAAAGGGGGGGTGAATGATTTTTAAAGAACGCTCAGAAAAATCCAGTGATATGTTTATGTTGATTACAATTTTCGACCAAGTATAAAGGTGATGTAGGCGTTGTTCTGAAATGAAAAATTTCATATGAAACGCATTGATAGGGGGATATGTTAACACGATTTGTGTTCCTTTTTTATTATGCCATAGATTGATTAGTAGTTAAAAGGAATGACAGTAATAATTGTAAGCTATTTCTTGTAACAGGTATATATTAGTTCATATATTTTATTGTGTTTATTGTGTTTATTG
>JAGLDN010000341.1 GCA_023145575.1 Psychromonas sp. | reverse complement strand
GTTCGATATCACGCAGTGTCATATCAAGCATTAACCCAATACGAGAAGGTAATGATTTAAGGAACCAAATATGTGCAGCCGGCGATGCGAGTTCGATGTGTCCCATTCGATCACGACGCACTTTAGATTGTGTAACTTCAACACCACATTTTTCACAAATGACGCCTCTGTGTTTAAGGCGTTTGTATTTACCACATAAACATTCGTAGTCTTTGATGGGTCCAAATATCCGCGAACAAAATAGACCTTCCCGCTCAGGTTTAAATGTTCGGTAGTTGATAGTTTCTGGTTTTTTTACTTCACCAAATGACCATGAACGGATCACATCAGGGGAGCCTAAACCAATTTTTATACTATCGAATTCTTTACTTTTATTCTGTTGCTTTAAAAAAGCTAATAAGTCTTTCACGCTATTTCTCCTGTTAGGAGTAAAAAAAGGCGATTCTACACGTTAGGAAACGCCACTAATTCTTCACATTATGTTTGTTTAGGACATCACAGGCTCTGATTCGTCTAGCTCAATGTTAAGGCCTAATGAACGGATCTCTTTCAACAATACGTTGAATGATTCAGGGATCCCAGGATCCATTCTATGATCGCCATCAACGATGCTTTTATACATTTTAGTACGACCAATAACATCATCTGATTTAACCGTTAGCATTTCTTGGAGCGTGTAAGCGGCACCAAATGCTTGTAGTGCCCAGACTTCCATCTCACCGAAACGTTGACCACCAAACTGTGCTTTGCCACCGAGAGGTTGCTGAGTAACCAAGCTATAGGAGCCAGTTGAACGGGCGTGCATTTTATCATCAACAAGGTGATTGAGTTTAAGCATGTACATGTAACCAACTGTGACTGGACGTTCAAATTCAATACCAGTACGACCATCTGTTAATATCAGTTGACCAGATTCTGGTAAATCTGCCATTTTCAGTAATTCACGGATTTCAGATTCGTAAGCACCATCAAATGCAGGCGTTGCAACAGGTAAGCCTTTATAGAGATTTTCAGCAAGTCGAATGACTGCTTCGTCATCAAACTCAGTAAGATCGACATCGCAAGGTGCATCACCAAATGAGTACATTTTTTGAATGAACTCACGCACTTTAATCATATCAACCTCGCGCTGGCTCTTGATCATATGTTCAAGTTTTTCACCAACACCTCGACACGCCAGCCCTAAATGTGTCTCTAGGATTTGCCCAATATTCATACGCGATGGCACACCCAATGGATTAAGTACAATATCAACTGGTACACCATATTTATCATGTGGCATATCTTCAACAGGCACAATATTTGAAATAACCCCTTTGTTTCCGTGACGTCCTGCCATTTTATCGCCTGGCTGTAGACGCCGTCGCATAGCAAGGTAGACTTTAACAATTTTTTGAACGCCTGGTGCTAAATCATTACCTTGTTTTATTTTCTGCCGTTTAAGGTCGAACTGTGTATCGTAATCCGCTTTTATTTCATCGTATTGTGCAACAATTTGATCAAGATATGACTGTTTGATTTCATCTTCAATAGCTATTTCAAGCCATTGAGCACGAGGTATTTGAAGTAGACGTTGTTCACTTTGACCCGCATCAACAAGAATATTTAATGCTTTCTCAAAGATTGCATTTTCTAAGATTTTGAACTTTTCAGTTAAATCTGTCTTCGCAGCTTTAAGCTGCATTGATTCGATTGCTTCGGCGCGCTTGTCTTTCTCTAAGCCTTCGCGAGTAAATACTTGAACATCAATCACAGTGGCATAAGTTGAATTGGCAACACGCAACGAAGTATCTTTTACATCCGATGCCTTTTCGCCAAAAATTGCACGTAGTAGCTTTTCTTCTGGTGTGAGTTGCGTTTCGCCTTTAGGTGTAACTTTACCGACTAAGATATCTCCTGGACGCACTTCTGCACCAACGTAAATGATACCGGATTCATCAAGTTTATTGAGCGCCGCTTCACCAATATTTGGAATATCAGCCGAAATTTCTTCACAACCGAGTTTAGTTTCACGCGCAACACATGATAGCTCTTGGATATGAATGGTTGTAAAACGATCTTCTTGAGTAACACGCTCAGAAATAAGGATCGAATCCTCGAAGTTAAAACCATTCCATGGCATGAACGCAATTTTCATGTTTTGCCCAAGTGCAAGCTCACCCATATCTGTTGCTGGTCCATCAGCAAGTACATCACCTTTTACAATTGGTTCGCCAATTTTACACGTGGGTTTATGATTAATACAGGTATTCTGATTTGATCGCGTGTATTTAGACAAGTTGTAAATGTCGATACCCGCTTCACCAGGAAGTAACTCTTCTTCTGCCACTTTAATCACAAGTCGAGATGCATCAGCATAATCAACAACACCACTACGCTTTGCAATAACAGTGACACCAGAATCGATAGCAAGGCGACGTTCTATACCCGTGCCAACTAATGGTTTTTCAGCCAATAATGTTGGTACTGCTTGACGTTGCATGTTCGCACCCATTAAAGCCCTGTTAGCATCATCATGCTCTAAAAATGGAATGAGTGATGCCGCCACTGAGATGATCTGTTGAGGAGACACATCCATATAGTCAATTTTATCCGCACTCAAGAACAAGGTTTCGCCAGCTTGTCGACAAGGGATCATATCTCCTTCAAGCTGTCCATCTTCATTAATTTCAGCTGAGGCCTGTGCGATAACAAAATCACCTTCATCAATGGCCGATAAGTAATCAATCGTTTGGCTTGGAATGCCATCAACAACTTGCCTAAAAGGCGTTTCTAAAAAACCGTATTCATTCGTACGAGCAAAAGTTGCTAATGAATTGATAAGACCGATATTTGGTCCCTCTGGTGTTTCGATTGGGCATAAGCGACCATAATGCGTTGCGTGTACATCTCGCACTTCAAAGCCTGCTCGTTCACGCGTTAAACCACCTGGTCCTAATGCGGAAATACGACGTTTGTGGGTGACTTCTGAAAGCGGATTATTTTGATCCATAAACTGTGACAGTTGTGATGATCCAAAAAACTCTTTAACTGCAGCGGAAATAGGTTTAGCATTAATTAAGTCTTGCGGCATAGATGCATCAAGGTCGCCTAATGATAAACGCTCTTTAACAGCACGCTCAACACGTACTAACCCCACACGAAATGCATTTTCTGCCATTTCGCCAACACAACGAATACGACGGTTTCCAAGGTGATCGATATCATCAACAACGCCATTACCATTGCGGATATTAATCAGGGTTCTCATGACAGATAAAATATCTTCCTTAGATAATATATTAGGTCCTGTATCGCCTTTATTACCAACCCGTCGATTGAACTTCATGCGACCGACCTTCGAGAGATCATAACGATCTTCTACAAAAAATAAGTTTGAAAATAAATTTTCTGCGGCCTCTTTGGTTGGCGGCTCACCTGGGCGCATCATACGGTAGATTTCAACAAGTGCTTCAAGACGATTCGTTGTAGAATCAACGCGTAGCGTATCAGAAATAAATGAGCCACAATTAAGTTCATTGGCGTAAATAACCTCGAAGGATTTAATGCCAGCTTTTGTTAGTTCTCCCAATAATTCTTCTGTCAATAAATCATTTGCATTGACAATGATTTCGCCAGTTTCTTTATTGATATAATCTTTTGCTGAAACTTTTCCAATAAGGTATTCAGCTGGCACTTCAATTTTTGAAATTTCTGCTTTTTCGAGATCACGAATATGACGTGATGTCACGCGCTTACCCGCTTCAATATAGACCTTGCGTTTAACTGCGATATTGAATGAAAATTGCTCTCCTCGCAATCGATTTGCTATCAACGCCATTGATAACACACCCTTCTTAACCGTAAATTCCGTTGTTTCATAAAACAAATCTAAAATTTCTTCAGTCGAATAATCTAACGATCTCAGCATAATCGTTGCAGGAAGCTTGCGACGTCTGTCAATACGCACAAATAAATGGTCTTTAGGATCAAATTCAAAATCTAACCATGAGCCACGGTAAGGAATAACACGCGCATTATATAAAACTTTACCAGAGCTATGTGTTTTACCTCTATCATGATCAAAAAAGACACCAGGGGAGCGATGTAATTGAGAAACGATAACGCGTTCCGTCCCATTAACTACAAATGTGCCGTTTTCGGTCATTAATGGTATTTCACCCATATAAACTTCTTGCTCACGGATATCTTTCACTGTACCTGCTGGCGCATCACGGTCATAAATAATTAAACGCAATTTTACTCGTAATGAAGCAGAGTAAGTTATCCCTTGCACATGGCACTCTTTTACTTCAAAAATAGGAGGAACTAATCGATAATTAACATATTGTAATTCCGATGTCCCTGAGTAGCTAGCGATTGGAAATATGCTTTTAAAGGCAGCTTCTAAGCCAATTTCTCCCGTTAAATCTACTTCTATGAATCGTTTGAATGAATCTAATTGGATCGACAACAGATATGGTTTTTCCATTACCTGTGGACGCTTCCCGAAATCTTTACGAATTAGTTTTTTCTCAGTATAAGAGTAACCCATGTAGTTCCTTTGCTTCGCTAATTGATAATTTTTTATTGCCAATTGTATGTGGGCAATGGCGTAGCTTATTTTTTAAGATTGCATTATTTACGCTCTTATTTTTTTCTAAAAATCATAACAAAAATAATAAATTTTATGATTTCCTATACAGTAAAAAGGCCAGTGATCTTCAAATCACCAGCCACAGTCATTTATATGACTAAATAAGTGATGACATCACTTATTTAAGTTCAACAGTCGCTCCGATTTCTTCTAGCGTTGCTTTTAGTGCTTCCGCATCCTCTTTCGAAAGCCCTTCTTTAATCACAGTTGGACAAGCCTCAACTGCAGCTTTAGCTTCTTTGAGGGCAAGATCTGTCACACTACGTACTGCTTTGATTGCTTTAACTTTGTTTTCACCAAACGCAGTCATTACAACGTCAAATTCAGTTTGTTCGGAAACAGCTTCGCCGCCATCAGCAGGCCCAGCAGCAACTGCAACAGTAGCAGATACTCCAAATTTTTCTTCCATTGCTTTAATTAGTTCAACAACTTCCATTACTGATAATTCAGCAACAGCGTCTATTATTTGTTCTTGAGTGAGAGACATGAGTCAATTCCTACTTTATATAAAATTAATTAAATGACAGCTTTATTAAATTAAGCTGCAGATTGTTCTTTCTGCTCGCCAATGGCAGCCAGAATACGTACAAGTTTACCGGCAGAGGCTTCTTTCATCGTCGCCATTAGTTTAGCAATTGCTTCGTCGTATGTCGGTAGTGTCGCTAGACGGTCTATTTGATCGGCTTCAATATATTTACCTTCAAATGCTAACGCTTTCACTTCAAACGAATCATTTGCTTTAGCGAAGTCTTTAAGAATACGTGGGCCAGCACCTGGATGTTCGTTCGAAAATGCGAGGATGATAGGCCCTTTAAATGCTTCTACTAAACATTCAAAGTCAGTACCTTCCATTGCCCTTCGTGCCAATGTGTTACGTACTACGCGTAGGTAAACATTGTTTGCGCGTGCTTGCGCTCGAAGTTTCGTCATTTCTCCGACTGATATACCGTGTGGATTGGCAACAACAGCAGAGAGTGCGGTTTTAGCAACGCCATTGACTTCAGTAACAATTGCTTGTTTATCTTTGAGTCGTAATGCCATTTTTTTACTCCATGATTACTCTGGGTTTTACCCTAGAAAAATCCCCATTACTTATTTAAAAAGACAATGAGGCTCTATTCGGTGCTAAGATCCAGTTAACATAATGTTTATATGAGATCTAGCACCATCTGCGTAGGAAATTAAGTTTATTCAATGAGGAATTTAAAATCTCACCCGAATATTCACCTACGGTCTCAGAAGGGTTCTATAACCCTCCAAGGTAAGACGGAAGATCATCAACCGTCATGTACAGTTATTTAACGCTAATATATCGTCTAAACAAGCGTTTATGCTATTGCTGTTTGGATTGTTGATTGGTCTATTTTAACGCCAGCACCCATTGTAGTAGATAGATTAATACGCTTAATGAATTGTCCTTTAGCACCCGACGGTTTGCCTTTATTAATCGCCACCAATAATGCTTCAAGGTTTTCCTTAATTTGAACATCAGAGAAAGAAACTTTACCGATGGTAGAATGAATAATACCATTTTTATCATTGCGGTAACGTACTTGACCTGATTTAGCATTTTTAACGGCGGTCGCAACGTCAGAGGTTACTGTACCGACTTTAGGATTTGGCATTAGACCACGCGGACCTAATATTTGACCTAATTTCCCAACAACACGCATTGCATCTGGCGAAGCAATAACAACGTCAAAGTTCATTTCGCCCGCAGTGACTTGTGCTGCAAGATCATCCATACCGACGATGTCCGCGCCCGCATCTTTAGCTGCTTGTGCATTGTCTCCTTGCGTAAATACTGCAACGCGTACTTTACGTCCCGTACCGTGAGGTAAAACAGTCGCACCGCGTACATTTTGATCACTACGACGTGAATCAATCCCGAGATTTATAGCAACATCAATGCTTTCTGTAAATTTAACGACTGCAAGTTTTTGAAGCAGTATAACCGCTTCATTGATATTATATTCTTTACTGACATCCACGTGATCACGAATATTCTTCATGCGTTTAGATAATTTAGCCATATTTCTACCCCTTGCCCCCAACTTCCAAACCCATTGAACGAGCAGAGCCCTCTATACAACGTACCATCGCACCTAGATCAGCACCTGTTAAATCAACTGCTTTTGTTTTAGCAATTTCCTCTAATTGCGCGACAGTGATGGTACCAACTTTATTTTTATTAGGGATGCCAGATCCAGATTTAATACCAGCAGCTTTTTTAAGTAAATAAGATGCTGGTGGAGTCTTAGTGACGAAGGTAAAAGAACGATCACTGTAAACTGTAATTACAACGGGCACTGGAGCGCCCTTTTCGATGGAATCTGTTTTTGCATTAAACGCTTTACAAAATTCCATTATATTAACGCCGTGTTGGCCAAGTGCTGGACCGACAGGGGGTGATGGGTTAGCGATACCAGCTGCAACCTGCAACTTAATAAATGCTTCTACTTTTTTAGCCATGTTTATATTACCTATGGTTTGGGTATAACGCTAAAAACAATCGATTAGCTTCCCTTTTAATTTATTCGTTCGGTAGTGCCATTAAAACTCGACACTAGGTTGTTTTATTAGTTATTTGCTTCAAAAAGAATCTTGTCTACAAATAAAAAAGGTGAAAAATTATAACTCAAATTATTATACACTGCAATATTATTTTTATATTATCCTCACGAAAATAGAGATCTGTCTTTTTTTAACGTTTCAATACCTTCGCCAATTTCAATTTAAGTTCAAAATGTATTTTTACGCTCTACATAAATCAATCACTTACAGAACAAAAAACTTGTCTAAATGGGCTGGTTTTAGTTTTGGCGAAGGTATTGTCATTTGCTAGCGCATTAAAACTAATTTATGAAATTGCACTTATAATATACGAATTCAGGTATTCAAAATGTAGCGACAATTAAGTTTTTCTAAGATCTTTTGAAATATTGTTTTTTTACTCACTTTTTTTAACGAGTTCAGAATACTTTCACCGTAAATATCATATCGATTTTCTTTGTGCTGCTTTCTTTTTATTCCTGATTCAAACGTTTTAGTGCTTTTTAGGAGATTTAAAGCAACATGTCGCACGCTTACAAACGTGCGAACTAATGACAGTTATTGAAATAAAATAGGCATGCGTTGAGGTTAACAGGTGCTAGGCTACAAGTTGAAGATCTAACTCCTTCAAACGATAATTGTCAACAAAAAATATGTTTGCCTCAATGCTTTCCAGTTGGGTCGGCAACTAGAAAACTAATAAAGTTTAAATGAAATTTTTCATCTAGGGGCTGTTGATCTTTCACATTGGCAACCAAATCATTGAGCAAGCTAGTGCGAGCATACTTTCAAAGTGAATCTTTAGTTTATCGTATCGAGTGGCTATTGCCCTAAAATATTTCAACCTTGCAAAGGCGTTTTCAACTAAGTGCCTATATTTGTATAAACACCAGTCAATATCAGCATTTCCCACTTTTGAGTTTTTCTTTCTAGGGATCA
>JAGLDN010000340.1 GCA_023145575.1 Psychromonas sp. | reverse complement strand
TTATGCATTTGGCGGTTGAATCTGCATTACTTCACCTGCATTACTTTACCTGCATTAGTCGTAGCATTGATTACAATATTGAACATTGGATGCATTTGTTCAGTGTTAGTTTTAAAAGAGCAAGAAGAGACAAAATTTATCCTCGAAATTTTATTCAGCCAACATTATTGTGTAAAAAATACGTTATCTTTTTTTGTTGCTTGCGGTCATTGGCATAAAAATTTAAAATCCTTGTGTTTAAATTTATAATCAAGAAGGAAATGAAATGTTAGAAAATGTACGGATCATTTTAATTGGTACTTCGCATCCTGGTAATATTGGTAGTGTAGCTAGAGCGATGAAAACGATGGCCTTGTCTAACTTAGCATTGGTGTATCCTAAATGCGCCATCGATGAGAAATCACTGGCGTTATCAGCAGGGGCTAGCGATGTTTTAAATGATCACAAAGTCTTTAGTACACTCGAAGAGGCAGTTGCTGAATGTGGGCTGGTGATTGGTGCAAGTGCACGGCAAAGGACACATGATTGGCCAATGTTAAATCCGCGCGAAGTGGGGGATAAAGTGGTTCAAGAGGCCAGTATGTACCCTGTTGCATTAGTGTTTGGACGTGAGAACAGTGGATTAACCAATGATGAGCTACAAAAATGTCATTTTCATGTGTTTATACCTGCAAATCCAGATTATAGTTCTCTAAATTTAGCCATGGCGGTGCAAATTTTATCCTATGAAGTCCGCATGTCTTTTCTTAATGAAATTAAACCGCAAGTAATACAAAAACAATACCCGTTAGCTCATGAGATCGAAGACATGTTTAAACATTTAGAAGAAATGCTTATAGAAACGCACTTCATCAGAGTTAATCATCCAGGGCACGTCATGCAAAAATTACGCCGTTTTTTTGCTCATGCGAGACCTGAAACTATTGAGCTTCGAATGTGGCGAGGCATTTTTACTAATATACAAAAATCGATTATCTCGGCAACAGTGGAAGGAACAGAATAAGCTCATTAACCCATTTTTATTTATGGGCTATTACTTGACTAAAACACTCAAGTAATGGTATTGTACGTTATCATTATAATGGATTTACGCCCATGTGATTTATTTTATTAATAAAGGAATCAAATGAAGTTAACCTCAAAAGGTCGCTATGCAGTTACTGCAATGTTAGATGTTGCTCTGCAAGAGCATTGTGGTCCAGTTTCATTAGCCAGGATCTCTAAGCGACAAGGAATTTCACTTTCATATTTAGAGCAACTGTTTACAAAATTGCGTAAAAATGGGTTAGTCAACAGTACACGAGGTCCTGGTGGCGGTTATAAATTGTCCATGCCAACAGCAGATATATCAATGACAATGATCATTAATGCGGTTCATGAGTCGATTGATATTCGCAAATGTTTGGGTAAATTTCAATGTGGACAAAATGGTGGGCAATGCCTAACGCACGCATTATGGGGGCGATTAAGTGATCGTATTAGTCATTTTTTAGATGAAATTACAATTAAGGAGTTGATGAATTCATCCCATGTTCAGCATGTGTATGGAATACAACATCATAACTTTACTAAAGTGGATCAGCTGAGTGTAAAAGAAGGCTAAGAAAAGCACTGGAGAATAAAATGAAATTACCAATCTATTTAGATTATGCGGCAACAACGCCTGTTGACCCACGCGTTGAAGAAAAAATGATTAAATATTTAACAATTGAAGGCGAATTTGGTAATCCAGCTTCACGGTCTCATCGTTTTGGCTGGCAAGCAGAAGAAGCAGTTGATATTGCGCGTGAACAAATTGCTGATCTCATCAATGCAGATCCGCGTGAGATTGTATTTACATCGGGTGCAACAGAGTCGGATAATCTAGCGATTAAAGGAGCCGCACATTTTTATAAGAAAAAGGGCAAGCACATCATTACGTCCAAGACAGAGCACAAAGCCGTGCTCGATACGTTTCGTCAATTAGAGCGAGAAGGTTATGATGCGACGTATTTAGAGCCTGCAGAAGATGGCATTATTACGCTTGAACAACTTAAAAATGCATTGCGAGATGATACTGTTTTGGTCAGTCTGATGCATGTAAATAATGAAATAGGCGTAATTCAAGATATCGCTGCGTTTGGCGAATTATGTCGTGCAAATAAAACTGTTTTTCATGTTGACGCTGCGCAAAGTGCAGGCAAAGTAATGATTGATATGCAAACAATGAAAATTGATTTAATGTCATTCTCCGCGCACAAGACTTACGGACCTAAAGGCATTGGTGCATTATATGTTTCGCGTAAACCTAGGATCCGTTTAGAAGCACAAATGCATGGCGGTGGTCATGAGCGTGGCATGCGAAGCGGCACATTAGCGACACATCAAATCGTTGCAATGGGTGAAGCTTTTCGTATTGCTAAAGAAGAAATGCTAAAGGAAAGCAAGCGTTTATTATCATTGAGAACGCGGTTGCTAGATGGCGTGAGTACTATGGAAGAAGTCTATGTTAATGGATCCCTTGAACATCGCGTAGCAGGCAATATTAATATTAGCTTTAACTATGTTGAGGGTGAATCATTGGTGATGGCGCTTAAAGATTTAGCGATTTCCTCTGGTAGTGCTTGTACATCAGCCAGCCTTGAGCCTTCTTACGTTTTACGTGCGATTGGCCGCGATGATGAACTTGCCCATAGTTCAATTCGCTTTAGTCTTGGTCGTTTTACAACCGAAGAAGAGATTGATTATGCGATTAAAATTATTCGTGAAAATATAGAAAAACTGCGTAATATGTCCCCGCTGTGGGATATGTACAAAGAAGGAATTGACATAAAAAGCATTGAATGGACCCATCACTAAGTGTTCAAGTTTTGTTTTTACACTTATCCTTTAATAATACGCCTCCGTTAAAAGGTATAATTGTTATGAATAACAATAAAAAAGATGATAAAGGATTTAATCCAAACTAGTTAAAAAGGAATATTATTATGTCGTACAGTGAAAAAGTGATAGATCATTACGAAAATCCGCGGAATGTTGGTTCATTTGATAAAGCCGATAAAAATGTTGCAACAGGTATGGTTGGTGCACCTGCTTGTGGCGATGTAATGAAACTACAGCTAAAAATTAATGATCAAGGCATTATTGAAGATGCAAAATTTAAAACATATGGTTGTGGTAGTGCGATTGCATCGAGCTCATTAGTCACAGAGTGGGTGAAAGGAAAGTCGCTTGAAGGTGCGTTGAAAATTAGCAATACTGACATTTCAAGCGAGCTTGCGCTTCCGCCCGTTAAAATTCATTGTTCAATTCTTGCTGAAGATGCAATTAAAGCTGCAATTGATGATTACAAACGAAAAAACAAGTAGATAGCATAGTGTCAATAAAACTCACAGTCCCCGCAGCAAAACATGTAGCCGCTTTTCTACTCCATCGTGGAAAAGGTATTGGTTTACGCTTGGGTGTTAAAACATCTGGTTGTTCTGGAATGGCATATGTTCTAGAATTTGTTGATGTATTAAATGATGATGATGTCATGTTTGAGGATAAAGGCGTGAATGTTATTGTAGATAAAAAAAGTCTCGTTTATCTTGATGGTACTGAGTTGGATTTTGTAAAAGAAGGCTTAAATGAAGGCTTTGAATTCAATAATCCAAATATCAATGGCGAATGTGGTTGTGGCGAAAGCTTTAGTGTATAACAGATTGATTGCTATTGTCACCATGAACTTCAGTTGTAAGATTAATCACTTCCTCAAGATTATCGGATGGGCTCCTAGGAAAACACCTTGAATTATTTTGAATTATTTTCACTACCGGTTAAGTATTGTATTGTGCAATCTGAATTGTCTGCGACTTATCGCTTGTTACAAAAACAGTTTCATCCTGACAACTTTGTAATGCGAGCCGATGCACAAAAGCGAGTCGCTATGCAAAAAAGCACGGAAATCAATGATGCTTATCAAACATTAAAAGATAACTGCTTGCGTGCACAGTATATCTTGTTGCTACAAGGTCTCGACATTGAATTAGATCGGCGAACCTTACAAGATTCCGACTTTTTAATGCAGCAAATGCGTTGGCGAGAAGACATTGAGTTGTTTACTAAAGATGACGAAGATGCCATAGACGTATTTTCAAATAATATACAAGATCACATCAAAGCATTAGAGAATACGATTGAATCACAGCTTCAACAAGAATCTCTACAAGCAACGGCTGATAGCATAATACGATTAAAATTTATGTTGAAATTACAAACAGAGCTTAGCTTAATTGAAGAAACGTTGTTTGACTAAAAATTAGAAACAGGATTTAAAATGGCCCTACTTCAAATAGCAGAGCCTGGATCATCCAAAGCGCCGCATCAGCATAAGCTCGCGGTAGGTATTGATTTAGGAACAACAAACTCATTGGTTGCCTCTGTTAAAAGTGGACAAGCGATCCCCCTTGTCGACACTGAAAATAATTATTTATTACCTTCTATTGTGCATTATGGCGAAATGCATATATCAACAGGTTATACGGCGGAAAAGAACTTATTAACCGATCCTCTTAATACACTCTTTTCTGTAAAACGTTTGATTGGAAAATCATTCGCGGAGGTAGATCGCACATTTCTTCCTTATCAATTAAGTGCACATGAAAGTGGAACAGTACAAATTGACACACGTTGCGGTGAGATCAACGCAGTGCAAGCCTCGAGTGAAATATTAAAAACACTGATAAAATGTGCAAAAAAAAATCTGCAAGGTGATCTTGATGGCGTAGTTATCACTGTCCCTGCTTATTTTGATGACGCACAGCGTCAAGGTACAAAAGATGCTGCGCGTTTAGCTGGCGTTCATGTATTACGCTTAATAAATGAGCCAACTGCAGCTGCGATTGCTTATGGTCTAGATGCGGCGCAAGAAGGTGTTATTGCGGTTTACGATCTCGGAGGAGGAACATTTGATATTTCTATTTTACGCTTACATAAAGGTGTATTTGAAGTGCTTGCAACAGGTGGCGATACATTGCTTGGTGGTGATGATTTCGATGTTCAAATTGCCAAATGGATAAAAGAAAAAGCTAATTTAGTCGATCCACTTAGTCCTAAATTACAACAAGAACTATTAAAAACCTCGCGAAAGGCTAAGCAAGTGCTTAGCGATCAACCTAATGTGACGATCACGTTATCACAAGATAACTTTTCAATTGTATTGACAAAAATTCAATTTGAATCTCTGATTGCTCCGCTTGTAAAAAAAACCATAAGAGCTTGTAAACGTGCAATGAAAGATGCAAATGTTGCTTTGGCTGAATTGGTTGAAGTTGTAATGGTGGGAGGATCAATACGTGTGCCATTAGTAAAAGAGCTGGTTGCGGCCTATTTTAAGCGGGAATTATTAACTTCAATAGATCCTGATACAGTCGTTGCGATTGGTGCGGCTATTCAAGCGGATATTTTGGTGGGTAATAAACCTGATGCGGATATGTTATTACTTGATGTTTTACCGCTTTCATTAGGGCTTGAAACAATGGGAGATCTCGTTGAAAAAGTGATCCCGCGTAATACCACTATTCCCGTCGCCCGCGCACAAGAATTTACCACATTTAAGGATGGGCAAACAGCAATGCTGATCCATGTTGTACAAGGAGAACGTGAATTAGTAGGGGACTGTCGCTCACTGGCGCGTTTTGTATTAACAGGTATTCCGCCAATGGCAGTCGGTGCTGCGCATATTCGCGTGACGTTTCAGGTTGATGCTGATGGGTTATTAAATGTTAGTGCATTGGAAAAATCATCAGGCGTGCAAGCGCACATTGAGGTCAAACCTTCGTATGGTTTAAATGATAATCAAGTCATTGAAATGCTGAGTGCTTCGCATTCTTTTGCAAAGCAAGATCTGCAAGCAAGAATGTTAATTGAACAGCAAGTTGAAGTGAAACGTGTCATTGAAAACCTAACCGATGCGTTACAAAAAGATGGATTGCAATTACTTGAACAAGGCGAGTTTGACGCTATCAATGAAAACATGGCAATCCTTGAAAAAATTGGTGCTGGCGATGATAAACAGGCCATAAAAGAAGCCTTGAAATCTATTGATAAATTAACCAGTCACTATGCTTCGCTTCGAATGGATGTTTCAATTAATAAAGCACTTACGGGTCATGCAGTGACTGACATTTAAAAGGAAAAGGTCTTTAAAATGCCTAAAATAATATTTTTACCCCATGAAGAATTATGCCCAGAAGGCTTAGTTGTTACAGCAAATCAAGGGGAGAGCGTGCTTGATATTGCATTGGAAAATCTTATTAACATTGAACATGCATGTGAAAAATCATGCGCTTGCACCACTTGTCATATCATAGTGCGAGAAGGCTTTGATTCACTTGAACAAAGCGATGAACTTGAAGATGATATGCTCGATAAAGCATGGGGGCTAGAGCCTGATTCACGTTTAGGTTGCCAAGCCGTCATGGCAGATGAAGATTTGGTGATTGAGATCCCCAAATACACACTTAATATTGTTTCAGAGAACAATTAAGTTTAACTACTCATGTGACGTAATAATGCAATGTTAGCCTTTAGATCGGATGTCAGATCAAGGCACAATATTCGACCTATCAATGATTAGCGGATCTTGCCGTTTGTCGGTGTAATTAACAAATGTTCATAGGTTGTATCTTAAGGAATAAAATTATTGAAAACAAGCTCTAAATTTGATCTGATAGTATTACCACAGCAGGGCGAGATCATGCATCAATTAAATATTGGCCACACAATATCTCAGATCTGAATTTTTGATTCCAATTTGCTTTTTGCATTTCTCCGCGACATTGTTTTTATAAGGGTTTTCTTTTATAAGGGTAGATTCAACCGCCAAATGCATAATTATGAGGTCGTTTTTTTTAAGCCTTTGGGTATGCACATCACTTATATATTGACTTCCTTGATCTGTATTGAATATTTCAGGCTTCTCGTATGCACTTAATGCTGGATCTAATACATTCATAACCGATGCACAGTCCATCGTATTTGATATCTTGTGCGATAAAACAGCCTTCGAACCCCAACCAATTACAGCAGGAATATAGACCAAACCACCATTGATTTTTTTGTAGGTAATATCATTGCCACAACCTTGATTAACGTTGCTAATGTTGAGCCCTCTAATTTTATAGCTGTATTTCTTGTGCTCTTTGTTTGGCTGCGTCAATGAGACTTGTTCCACGGCTAAAATAGTCTTTAAACAGACATTGCGCAGGTCACTTTCAAGAAAAAATCA